>CAYNVK010000320.1:0-4764 GCA_964400395.1 uncultured Lentimicrobiaceae bacterium
AAAAACAAAAATTAAACTAATTATATCATGACTTACGACAAAAAACTTATTATCGGACTCTTTGGCTTCGGCGTAGTGGGCGAGGGGATTTACCGCGTATTGAAACAAACGCCTACGCTGCAGGCTGAAATTAAACGGATTTGTATCAAACATCCTGACAAAAAGCGTAATGCTCCCGCCGAATTGTTTACCACGGATGCTGATGAACTGCTGAACGACCCTGAAATTAACGTGGTTGTTGAACTTATTGATGATGCCGAAGCAGCATGGCATATAGTTGCAACATCACTGGGAAGCGGCAAAGCCGTGGTTAGCGCCAACAAAAAAATGATTGCCGCTCATATTGCGGATCTGCTCAAACTGCAGGATGACAACAAGACATCCTTCCTTTACGAGGCGGCTGTTTGTGGTAGTATCCCGGTTATACGTAACCTGGAGGAGTATTATGACAATGACATGCTTAACTCGGTAACCGGAATCATAAACGGGAGCACCAACTACATTTTAACCCGCATGAACGAGGACGGAATGGCTTATAGCGATGCCCTGAAACTGGCCCAGGAACTTGGATTTGCCGAAAGCGATCCTACACTGGATGTTCAAGGGATTGATGCTGCCAATAAGCTTACCATTATACTCAATCATGCCTACGGGATTATTTCGGCCCCGGAAGATATTTTGTGTAAGGGAATTACACAGTTACATCCGGCCGACAGCGTGTATGCACGCGAAAAAGGTTACAGTATTAAACTGGTGGCACGTGCCCGCCGTGTAAACCATACCGATGTGGCTGCTTACGTTTTGCCCACTTTTGTAGGTCCGAGGAGCCAGCTTTTCAACGTTCGGTTCGAGTTTAACGGGGTGATTATCGGCACCAGGCTGGCCGACGAACAGTTTATTTATGGTAAAGGCGCCGGGCGATATCCGACCTCATCGGCAGTGTTGAGTGATATTGCAGCGCTGAGGTATGGCTACAAATACGAATACAAAAAGCTGCACACGGGCGTTGATTACCAGGTTTCGGACGATCATGTGCTGAGGGTGTATGTAAGCTGCGAAAATATGGCCGATATCGACAGGCTCGATTTTGTTTCTATCGACGAAACCTTTATCAGCCAGACCCGCAAGTACATTACCGGCTCCATCAGTTTCAACAAGCTCAGGAATGCTGCCTGGCTCAATAACCCGGCAAATTCGGTTATTGTTTTCGAAGATCCGGGTGTAGCCGGCAATCCCGAAATAGAAGAACTTGTGTAGGTTGTTGCCTGGATGCAAATTTGATTATGGATGCTTTTCGTCGGAAAAGAGTGGTTAATATAACTGCAGGAATTTGATAATATGTTCGGATATTTCCTCTGTAAATAATTTGAATAAACAGGTCAGAGGGAACCTACATGAAATTTTCATCCGGTGTTTGTGAAAAAGATTTTTTCATGTAGGTTTGTAATAAAAAATATCATGAATGTTCGGATTTCGGCAGTAATAATCACTTTCAACGAAGAAAGAAATATCGTTAGATGCTTACAATCCCTCGATGGTATTGTTGATGAAATAGTTGTTGTGGATTCGTTTTCGACCGATCAAACCGAAAGTTTGTGTAAGCCTTTCGGGCTTCGTTTTTTAACGCATCCATTCGAAGGGCACATACAGCAAAAAGCCTGGGCCGCGGCTCAGGCATCATCGGATTATGTGCTTTCCCTGGATGCCGATGAAGTGCTTTCTGAAGAACTCCGTGAGTCCATATTACGCGTTAAAAGTAACTGGCAGGCTGATGGTTATTCCTTTAACCGTTTAACCAATTATATGGGCAAATGGATCAGGCACGGCGGTTGGTATCCCGATGTTAAGCTGCGCTTGTGGGATCGCAGAAAAGGTAACTGGGGTGGAGTAAATCCGCATGATAAAATCATTATGCAGGAAGGAACCAGGGTAAATAAATTAAAAGGCGACCTGCTTCATTATTCGTATTATTCGTTTAAGCAGCACCTGAACCAGATAAACGGATTTACCGAAATTGCCGCCAGAGAAGGCCTTGCGCGAGGGAAAAATACAAATATGATGGTGATCATTTTTAAAACCATCTGGAAGTTTAAAAGGGATTATATTTTTAAACTGGGTTTCCTCGATGGCACTGCCGGGTTCCTGGTATGCTACTTTTCAGCCCATGCCACTTTTGTGAAATATTTAAAAATAAGAGAACTAAAAAAGGCCGGCTTGTAATGCCGGCCTTTTTTTAGTTCATTTTGTTATATGGTCTGTTACCAGGCTATTTCTGATTTTTCATTTGCTTTCAGGCCGCTGATAACTAACACTTTCTGTGTCATTTCGGGGCTGTCGAGCGAAACTGCATCTTTCCTGTAGACTGCATTGAAAAGGTCGATTGTTGTAGCGGCAGGCTGAACTGCTTTGCCGTTTGCTTTCAGCTGGCCGGCAACAGGTTCGAATCCATGCAGCACCAGGCTGATGGTCTTAAATTTACTGCTGTATTTTTCGGCGGCCATCGGCTCAATTACAATTTTCTTTTCGCCTGCAACAAAACTCATTTTCGATTCGAGGAAAGTCCCTTTTTCGTAGTCATACGTCAGGCCATCGTCTTCATAATAATGATATACCGACGATTCTTTTCCAAAGTAAACATGCAGAAACAAGGTATCCGAAGGTTTTTCGGAAGTACTCTGTACAATAGTCTGCATGGGGATAAAACTTCCGCCTTTTACAAAAACGGGTAATTTCTCCAGCGGGCATTCTGTCATAATCTCCTGGTTTCCGTCGTAAGGCTTGCCGTTAAAGAAGTCGAACCAGTTGCCATGGGGCAGGTACACTTTCGTGATTTCTTTGTTGCTTTCAACCGGTGCCACCATAATGGAGGGACCGAACATGTATTGTTGCTGATATTCATTGCGCCAGCAGTTTTCGTCGGTAGTGTTGTCAATCACCATGGTGCGGTTTACCGGCATCCCGGTTTTGTGCGCTTCTGCGAAAGCTGTATACAGGTAAGGCATCAGCCTGTAACGAAGCGAGATGTAGTTACGGGCAATATTCTCAATGCCTTCGCCGTACGACCAGGGTTCGGAACTGTTTTCGTTGGCGGCTTTATGCACCCTGAAAAAAGGACTGAAGGCACCTATCGAAATCCAGCGACCAAAAAGCCTGGCCGAGGTTTCGCCTATAAAACCTCCCACATCAACACCTGAAAATGCCATCCCGGTAAGTCCAAGCGAATTTACAAGCCTGCATCCCAGCATCATATGTGCATCGCTGGCAAAGTTGTCTCCGGTCCAGATGGATGTATAGCGTTGTGCTCCGGCATAGGAAGCCCTGGTTAAGGTGAGCGGACGCCGGCCATTCATCAGGCTGCGTGTGCCTTCGTAGGTACTGCGCGACATCTGCATGCCGTAAACATTTTTTGCCTGCCGGTAACTGGCAAAGCGGCCTTCCCAGTCGAGTGTAAGTATGGATGGCGAAAATCCTCCGCCCCAGGAAGCAATTTCGTTCATATCGGTCCAGAAGCCTTCAACGCCTGCATCAATCATAGGCGCAAAATTATTGCCCCACCATTTGCGAACAACGGGTTTGGTAAAATCGGGGAAATGGCACCAGCCCGGCCAAACCTGGGCCGTGTATTCCTTGCCGTCGGGGTATTTGATAAAGTAATTCTGCTTAACGCCTTCTTCGTATGCTTTGTATCCTTTTTCAACTTTAATCCCCGGGTCAATAATTACCGTGGTATGTACATTCATGCTTTTCAACTGGCTGAGCATCCCTGCAGGATTCGCAAATCTTTCGGGATGCCAGGTAAATACCTTGTATGCATCCATATAGTGAATATCGAGGTACAGCACATCGAGCGGAATTTTCTTTTCGCGGAAAGTGCGGGCCGTATTCAGCACTTCGGTATCGGGGAAATAACTCCAGCGGCTTTGCTGAAAACCCAGCGACCATACCGGAGGGATGTTTATACGGCCTGTGAGCGTGGTATATGCATTCAGTATCTGGCTGATCTGCGAATGGTAAATAAAATAATAGTTCATCTCGCCGCCATCGGCTCCAAAGGACGAGAACCTGTCGTTCGAAGCCCCGAAATTAAAGATACTGCGGTAGGTGTTATCGAAAAAGATACCATAACTCAGCCCGTGATGTACCCCGATATAAAACGGGAAGGTTGAGTACAGGTCGTCGTCATCCACCTGGTAGGCCGGGTTATCAGTGTTCCAGTTCACGTGGGCTTCGCCACGGCGATTCAGGTTTCCTGTTTTTTCACCCAGGCCGATGAATTTTTCACCATCCTGCATCTTTTTATAAGTAGTTACTTCGTCGTCAACCCAGTTGGTGCCAAAGGATTCATCATCCTGGTTCACAATACGGTTGTCGGGCGTCAGAAATTTGAAGCGTACGGGTTGCGTGCTGATTTCGAGTTTAAGCGAGTCGGTTGTCAGCGTCACAAGGTCCTTGGTTTGCAGGATGCTGAAATTTACTTTTTCAGGATTTGATATCACTGCGTACGAAAAATCAGTATCAAAATCTGCTTTTACTATCCTGATACGCACCACTGATGGAGAGTAAACTGTTACCTGGGCCTTGCCAAATGAAGTTTCGATAAGGAGCCCGTTGTCAGTTTTCTTTAATTTTTTTAGGCTGCCCAGGCTTGTATTGGGCAATTGCTGACTAAAAGAACCTAAGGTCATAATCAGGATGGTTAGGAGAATGGATACTTTTTTCATTTTTTGTTTTTTTTGTGCCCGTAAAATTACGAAGAAAATAGTT
>CAYNVK010000321.1:0-4748 GCA_964400395.1 uncultured Lentimicrobiaceae bacterium
TGGGCTCGTGCACCTTACGGGATATTGCCGTAGCGCTGGTGTGCCCGGTGGTGGCGGTGCATCATAACCGGATGCAGGCTGTAATTTATGGTGGCGCGGTGCATCTTTCGAAGGAAAGCACTCTGTTGCCACCCGACCCCCAGGCAATATTCGGACTGGCAGTGCGCTGGAATGGGAATAAATGGGATAGCAGCGAATTACTCGGGAAAGTGAGCAATCTTTCGCAGGAACATGGAATAATTTCGCTTACGCAGGCGGGCTGCAACCTGAAACCAGGCGACCTGGTAGCAATATTACCGGTACACTCCTGCCTCACTGCCCACCTGATGCGCAGGTATTTTACCCCTGAAGGATCAATAATCGGAACCATGAACGGGTAACTAAACCATAACGGATCCTGGGTTATGGGTTCATGGCTGTCACCATCACCTTTTCCCAATCAGGTTGAGGTTATATTTTCTCCTTCTTTTTCTTAGGCTTTGGCTCTGTGGTTGCGGCAGGCCTCATCAGGACGCCAGAATTTGTGCGACCGTTGATGATCATAGTCAATGGCTCATCGAAATGCACATGCCTGATGGTATCATCCTCATATTCAGCCGGAAGACTGTCGAGATAATCGACATCAAAAAAACCGTCTTTTATATACGGGTGAATGGTGAAATAACCCACCCGGAATGAGGTCAGATTCTGGAAGAAGTGTGTACCCTGGCTGGGGTCGATGCGGTAATTGTCGAGCCCCGACTCAACAATAAGCCTTGCTCCTGCAATCTGCGGCCATTTAACCGGGATGCCAAGCCAAGGATCGCTCGATCCCCAGCGGCCCGGGCCTACAAGCACATATTGCTTATGCGCAGCCAGGAACTTATCGTTGATTTCGGCAATTTTAAGTACGGTATCGGTATTCTTCGACGGATCGAATGAAGCAGGTTTCACATAAACAATATCCTGCAAATCATTAACTGTGCCATTGCCCAGGGCTGCATGCGAATACAGAATTGTTTCTTCGTATTTGATTTCGTCGATGCGCACATCAACCCTTTCTTTACTTTCAACAATAGGCCTGATCTGCAACAGGTTAAAAATTGACGGATGTCCTTTTATCTTGCTCAGTTCAACGGCAAATTCAATTTCGATGGGCTTACCAATTTCCCGGGCACCCATCTCCAGGCAAAGTGATAATATTTCGGAAAGTGGAAACCTGTTGTGATTCAAAATGTTGGCAAAAGTAACCAGGCGTTTCCCATCCGTTAAAATACCTTCGCGGATCACATGATTTTCGAAATCGAAGGTCGAAACCATGTCGCGGAAGGATGAATCCTCTGCAGCCAGATCGATTTTAAGCTTTTTCATATTCACGCTGTCATCCACTGATGGCCTGAAACTATACGGATTCATATCGAGCGCATAGAAGTGCTTCTGCGTTTCGCGCAGGGCCATTTCGGCCGACGAAAGCTGCATGATTTTGCGTGGGTATTTGGGCGAAAAGCGGATAGATACACCTCCATCGACAATATATTTCCCCAGGCCCATGGCAATACTTGCAATACCATCTTCGGCCTTTTCGGGAGCTATCGGGTAAAAATTAATGGAACGCGCCACACCCGAAAAAGACGGATAAAACCGGTCTTCGTACTGGGTTCCTGCCACATGCTGAAGCACAACCGCCATTTTTTCCTGGTCAATCACATTGCTGGTAGCGGCCATATAGGCTTTGCTGCCATGAAAAAATACCGATGCATAAACACTTTTGATGGCGTTGCTGACTAACTCAAGGGTAAAACGATCGTCCTCAACCATTACCGGCACCATGTAAGTTGAGTAAACGCCTGCAAAAGGCTGGTAATGCGAATCTTCGAGCAAACTCGACGAGCGTACGGCAATAGGTTTTTTACCCAGGTGAATAAACTTGAGCAAATCGTCGTGCAGCCGCAGCGGCAAACGGGCATTCACAAAGTTGATCAGAATTTCGGAATCGCTCAGGTCGGAAAGACCGACTTTATACAAATCGTTGTCTTCCATAAACTCATCAAAAATATCGGTGCACAACACTACGGTTTGCGGTATGTTGATACTCACATCCGCAAACCTGTCGAACATACGATTCCTTTTAATGATGGCATCAAGAAACGCCAGGCCGCGTGCTTTACCCCCGATAGAACCCTCGCCAATACGGGTAAAGCTCACATATTCGTCGAAAGTTTCGCGATCGAACTGGGCAATGATACCCCTTGCTTTATTAAGACGGTAGCTGGCAATGCTTTCGAAGATAAACCTCCGGATGTCGTCGAGTTCGGTAAAATCGCCGGGTCTTACATCCCTGAAAAACTCAGCCAGTGGAAACAGCGCCCTTGCAAACAACCAACGCGAAAGGTGGTTCCTGTAAATATGATACTCCAGCGAGTTATCAGGAACCTGGAAAATTCTTTTCTGCAAGGCTTTCAGATCGGGAGCCCGCGTAATTTCGCGGTGGGTATCGGGATCGTAAAACACAAAATCGCCAAAGGCAAAATACTCCATCATAAAATCGCGCAGTTCAATTGCCATGGTTTTGGAGTTCTTGTCGATGAACCCCACACCCAGGTTGTGCGCCACGGCCCTGTATTTGGTATCGGACGACTGCAGCACAAAAGGCAGGAAATCGGTTTTGGCACGAACATGGTTCAGCAACCTGAAACCGGCTTCTGAATCCTGGTGACCGGCACGTTTATAGCTTATATCGGAAATAATACCCAGGAGGTTTTTCTCATATTTATCGAACAGCCGAACAGCTTCCTCATACGTAGTAGCCATCACCAGCTTAGGCCTGCCACGCTTACGCATCATACGCTGGTGCTCATTGAGGCCTTCCGTCATGAAAGAGTTGGTTTGCTGAAAAATAATTTTGTAGATGTTCGGAAGGTAACTTGAATAAAAACGGATAGAATCTTCGACCAGTAAAACAACCTGCACCCCTACTTCGAGTGCATCGTATTCAACATTCATTTTATCTTCGAGCAACTTAATGATAGCCACCAGCAGATCAGGATTGCCCAGCCAGCTGAAAACATAATCGATAATACTCAAATCCTCGTTCGAAAGCCTCAGGGTTACCTCGCGCGAAAACGGCGTGAGCACTACAATGGGGATAGTCGGGTAATTGTGCTTCACATTTTTGGCCAGGTCGAAAGAGTCGATATCTTCGAGGGTAAGCATGCAGATCACCAGGTCAATTTTATCCGACTCAAGCACTTCGAGCGCCTGCTCCTCCGAGGGCACTTGTATCAGCTCAGGCGGGTTGCTCAGGTTAAGTGAAGTGTATTCATTAAAAATATGCTCATCAATACGCCCGTCGCTCTCGAGGATAAAAGCATCATAATTACTGGCAATCAGCAATACTTTATGAATCCGTTTACGCATCAGTTTCATAAACGGCGTATCGTCGAAATAATATTTGCGGGCAATTTTGGGCAGGTGCGAATCAATCATGGAAGTAAATTATGGACACAAAAATAACGCTTTATTGCGTTGCCGGCAAACATCCGGAATGTTTCACTTACCCGAAAGCTGATCAACAACAATCAGCCGGAAAAAATAATACCTTTGCCATACTTTAATAAAGTGAAAGGATAGAATATGAGTTTTGATTTCGATAAAATAATTGACCGAAAAGGAAGTGCCTGCATCAAGTGGGACGGGATGGAAAAATTTCTAGGGTCGGCCGATGCATTGCCCATGTGGGTAGCCGATATGGATTTCCTGACGCCTGCCTATATAACTGAAGCTATTGCCCTTAAAGCCAGCCATGGTGTTTTTGGATACCCGCTGCGTGAGGATGGCTATTTTACCTCGCTGATGCAATGGTTGCAGCGTCGCCATCAATGGAACGTGGAACGCGACTGGATTACGTTTTGCCCGGGCGTGGTTCCCGCTGTAAATATAGCCGTGTTGGCAAATACCCTTCCGGGTGATAAAATTATTGTGCAGCCGCCGGTGTATTTCCCGTTTTTTACGGCCGTTACCGACCACAAGCGGAACCTGGTTTACAACAACCTGGTGTTGCGCGATGGACGGCTTTGCATGGATTTCGACAACCTCGAAACCCTGGCAGCCGAAGGAGCAAAGATGCTGATACTTTCGAATCCGCATAACCCGGGCGGCAGTGTATGGACACGCGACGAACTCTCACAGATGGCTGCCATTTGCCTGAAGCACAATGTTATTATCCTTTCGGACGAAATTCACTGCGATTTGGTGTACAAGCCGTTCAAACACATCCCGGTGGCCAGCCTTTCGCAGGAAATCAGCAATCAGACCATCACCACGGTTGCGCCCAGCAAAACCTTCAACCTCTCAGGACTTTCAACGGCATCGGTAATTATTGAAAACAGCAACCTGCGCCGGAAATTCAACCTACAGCTCGATCACCTGCATATAGGCGGCGGAAATATATTCGGGAATATTGCATCGGAACAAGCCTACCTCCACGGCGACAGCTATGTTGATGAACTGATGGATTACCTGGGTAAGAATGTTGAAATACTGAAGAAATACGTAGCCGAAAACCTTCCTAACATTGAAGTTATAGAACCCGAAGCTACATTCCTGGTTTGGCTCGATTGCCGCAAAATGGGCATGAGTGATGAAGAACTGAACAAATTTTTCCTGTATACCGCCCGGGTTGGGATGAATCCCGGAGCCATGTTCGGACCCGGAGGCGAAGGATTTATGCGGATGAACATCGGATGCCCGGCTATTACGCTTATGCAGGG
>CAYNVK010000322.1:0-4731 GCA_964400395.1 uncultured Lentimicrobiaceae bacterium
CGCTTCACGGTGGTTACAGAATACCAGCGTAGGTTCGCCTCCAATTTGGCACAACAACTGGAACAAGGCCGAAAGTTTATCCTTGCTCACCGATCTCACGATATTACAATTTAACCTTTGCGGAGCTTCATCTTCAATAATGAAATCCAGGATACACGGATCTGTAATACGGGTAAAAGCCGGAATTTCTTCGGAGCGCGTGGCCGAAGTAAGGATACGCTTTTTTATACTGCTCAAATTCCCGGTTATGGCCGACATTTCTTCCCTGAAGCCCAGTTCGAGTGATTTGTCAAATTCATCAAGCACAAGGGTATGAATTTCGTCGCAACGTATATTGCCCCGGTTAATGTGATCCAGAATACGGCCTGGCGTTCCAATGAGCAGGGCAGGAGGCTCAATGAGGTTATTTTTCTCAACACTCATTTTGTGCCCGCCATAACAGCAGCTTACTTTAAGACCTGTATTCATCGAACGGAACACCTGTTCAATCTGCAGTGCTAATTCGCGCGACGGCGTGAGGATAAGCGCCTGAATGCCATTGTTACTAACGGTAAAGTTTTTTAGCAGCGGAATCAGGAAAGCCAGCGTTTTGCCCGAACCGGTGGGTGAAAGCAGTATTACATTGTCATGTTTATTGATGGCTTCAATTGCTTGCAATTGCATAGCATTGAGGGTATTAATCTGGAGCGACTGAAGTATTTTTGGAATCAATGTGTGTATGTGTTGTTTTTGGCGAAATTAGGTAAAATCCAGGTGCAAGGCTTGGTTAGGGTGCCAGGCGGAACGCTAGTATATTATTATCTTGAAATAATCCGATATCAATCCTGAGCGGTATGGGATTTAATCCATTCTGTATTGTACGGGTGTATAGAGTTGGCAGATTGATTAATAAAAAAAAGTTGCCGGTTTGCGACAACTTTTCTTTTACTTATATAACTGTGTTACCGGTTTTCACAGGTTGAATTTTCAGCGCCGCCGCAACTGCAGCCCATCCGCTTACCTGTGCTTGGATCGATGCTGCTGCACGATTTCCGGAATTCAGCTCCTTTAAAGAAAAACATTTTTATAGCAATACCGGCAAAAGCTAAGGCAAGCAGTACGGTGGTAACAATGATCAGTTTTAACATTTTTCGATTTTAAAATTCTAAATTGCCCGTTTGTCAGTTTTAAGAACTGGCAATTTAAGTATTTGTTTACAGTAAGTTTAATTGATTCTCATCAACCGGGTTTTTAGGCTTGCGCCCCCTTGTTTTTTTGTCGCTCTGAATCTGTATATTCTTGTACTGTTTGTATTTAAGCCCGATATATCCCAGCTTAAAAAATACATAGGTATTGGTTTTATCCAGTTTCAGGTTTGAGAGAATATTTTTATCCGAGGTTCTTCTGAACTTGTTTACGTAGGTTGCAATTTCCGAAATATGTTTCGGATCAGGATTAGCTTCGAGGAATTCCTTTACCAGTTCTTTGATGGTTCCTGTTTTTACAGTATCCCATTCCTTAAGGGCATAGGTGCTTGTTTTTCCGATGGCAGCAACTTCTTCAATACTCAGTATTGACGAACGCAGCGATTCAATATTTGGAGGAATCCTTTTTGAGCGGTTTTTAAGTTCCTTGCAAATCTCGGTAAGTTTCATGGGCCTGCCTACGGCTGCCAGTATACTTATAATGTGCTCCGAAAGCTTAACCAGCGAATTACGTTTAAAGATAATATTCGTTTTATCGTATCCAAGTCCGAATTCTTCGGTCGCTATTCTTTTACATATCTGTTTCAACCTGTCGTTTACAACCTGCCCCGGCAGTACAAACTGGTTCAGATAAGTCAAAATATCCACAGGTATGTCGTTAACCATCCGCACAGAGGTACGTTCTTCAATATCCGCAATAAAAGCTTTGAAGTTGAACACATCTTTATACTTGCGGCTAACCAGGTAGTAATGCTGGTAATTGTTTTCAATACTTTGCGTACTGATAAAATAACGCTGAAAAATACCCGCGAAAACCAGCGAATACAGTTTACCGGTGTAAGTCAGGTTTTCTTTCTGGTTTATCTGGTCAACCAGCTCCTGGCTTATAACCATAATTTCTTTTTTCAGGTCAAGGCCGTAATCAAAATGCTTGTCGATATTAACGAACCTGTGCGAAATTTTGGTTATGGCTGCAAAAACCTTATCAGGTACTTTCTGCGAAATCTGCCTAACGCGTTCCCGGGTAATGCTATAATGATCACCAATGGCCTGCAGGGTACGTTTCTGTGATTTTTGCAGGAAACCGTAGTTGTTGTTAAAAATGTACTGCTCCCGCTCATTTAAAATGTACCTGATCATGGTTTGTACATAAGCGAACAGGGGAAATTCCTTCGAAATAAAAGCATCCTTGTATGCTTCGGTAACTTCCGATGGAACTTTGAAGTTAACATAACAAAAAAGCTTAAAATCCTCGAACCCGAGTAATGGTTCATTCATCCTAAGGTCCTCGAGTGTGAGTCCCGAAATACCGAGGTATTTCTTCGACAGGGTTACCAGTTCCTGGTCTGTTTTCAGGCCACAATTTCTGATATCGCAGAATGTATTCCGCTCCAGATAATAATAGAGAATTTTGAACAATGTATCCAGGGAACCCTCAATACATACATTTTTTGTTCGCTCCGAAAGGTTTTCCATCCTTTTCAGTTCCTCTATATGATAATTGATAAGTTTGGATAAAGGGGCCACGGTTTTTTTTTTATGATTAACAATCACCTACAAATTTAAGCCAAAATTTAGTGAATTTTACATATAATACATTAAATATCAAAAATTATTTTTGAAAAGCTGTTTGCAAATTTCAAAACATATAATTCCATTGGCAATTGATGCGTTAAGTGATTCTGCCTGATTATCAGCGCCTGAGTCCGAAAACCGAGGAATGTGAATGGGCTCATTTACATACGGGATCAGGTTTTTGGATATGCCATGCGACTCCGATCCGATTACAATGATTCCTGCCTTGGTAAAAGTCTTTGCGGTGATATCCGGTCCCTCAAGCAAAGCCCCAAAAACAGGGAAACCGTCAGGCAAAGCTCCAAAAAATGCCTGCAGATCGGTATAGGTAACATTTACACGGCCAAAAGATCCCATGGTCGATTGTACCACTTTCGGATTGTACATATCCACTGAATCGGTTGAGCATATAATCTGCCTGATGCCAAACCAGTCGGCGGTTCTGATCATGGTTCCCAGGTTACCCGGATCGCGGATGCCGTCCAGGGCAAGTGCCATTCCCGAAAATGTAAGGGGATCCGGTGCTGTGGCTGCCGGCATTTCGGCAATTGCCAGCACCTTGTTAGGCGTAATCAGATCGCTCACTTTTTTAAGCTCATCAGCAGTAATCAGCTGGTAGTTTATATCCCGGCTTTTGAGTGAATGTTCGTTTTGTACAAGCCATTCGTTCAATGCAAAGATGCTGACCGTTTTCAGCGGTCCAGCTAGAAGTTCGCTTACACCTTTTTCGCCCTCAACAATGAATGTGCAATGTTGCTGACGGAATTTTTTGATTTTCAGCGAATTGATGTATTTTATCTGGTTGTGAGAAAGCATAAAAAAAATCCCGGGTTAAACCGGGATTAAATTAGCAAATATTTAGTTGCTGTACGTTAAGATTATTCAGCTACAACTTCGAAGTTGATATTTACCTGGATATCTTTATGTAAACGAATGCTTGCGGTGTAATTGCCGATTTCTTTGATTGATTCGCCATCCACATGAATTTTCTTGCGGTCGATATCAATTTTATATTGATCGCGCAGTGCATCTGCAATCTGGATAGCGTTTACCGAACCGTAAATTTTTCCGGTTTCAGCAGCTTTAGCACCAATTTTTACCGAAGTAGCTTCCAATGATTTAGCTACTGTTTCAGCTTCGGCACGTGCTTTCTGAGCTTTGAACGATTTCTGGCGGAGGTCCTCAGCATTTACTTTCTTGCTCGATTCGGTAGCCATTACAGCGAAACCCTGCGGAATAAGAAAATTGCGGGCAAAGCCGTCTTTAACTGTTACTACGTCGTTTGCGTAACCTAAGTTGGTTACATCTTTTTTAAGAATAATTTCCATTTCAGCCTCCTGTTATTTTAATAAGTCTGCAACATAGGGTAATAATGACAAATGGCGGGCGCGTTTAACAGCCTGAGCCACCTTGCGCTGGTATTTGGTGCTTGTACCAGTTAACCGGCGTGGTAAAATTTTACCCTGCTCGTTGATAAACTTGAGCAAGAAGTCTGCATCCTTGTAATCAATGTATTTAATACCGCTCTTTTTGAAACGGCAGTATTTTTTCTTTTTGACATCAACCGTAATGGGAGTCAGGTATTTAATATCCGAATTTCCTTGTGTGGCCATTTTTCTGATTTTTAAAGGTTACAATTAAGCCTGTGCTTTTTCTTCAGCTTTAGCAGCTTTACGTGCACGGCGTTTTTCGCTGTATGCAACAGCATGTTTGTCGAGAACAACAGTGAGGAACCGAATAATACGTTCGTCACGTTTCAGAGCAACTTCGAAGTCTGTAATGAGCTTACCTTCAGCCAGGAACTCGAACTGGTGGTAAAAACCGGTCGATTTTTTCTGGATAGGATAAGCCAGCTTGCGAAGGCCCCAGTTGTCGGAGTTAATAATTGTAGCGCCTTTATCAGTAAGGAACTTCTGGAATTTGCTTACCGTTTCCTTCATCTGTTCATCAGATAAAACGGGAGTCATAATGA
>CAYNVK010000323.1:0-4727 GCA_964400395.1 uncultured Lentimicrobiaceae bacterium
ATCCACCATCGCCCCCTCGCTGCTGGTTAATAAAATTGAAACCCAGCAGCAGTTCGAAATCAAAGGCGAGGTGCCGCAGATCAGCAGCCCCGACCTGGCTAAATAACACTTCAGTCCATGGATATATCAACGAAATTCATACCATCACCCATGATTAAGAACTTTTTAAAACTATCTGTTATTGCAATTTGCCTTGTATGTACTGCCGGTAAAGTTGTTGCCCAGCAGCCATCGGGTAACAGCGGGGTTATTTTCAGGGCTATACAGGACGAACTGAACCGTTCAATGAGCGAACTGAACCATCCCGATGCAGGGAAACCGTTTTTTGCAGGATTTTATGTTACCGAAGGAACCTATTTTCAGTCGGACGCCACACTTGGCGCCATCCTGTCGTCGGACTCACACAAAATTGCTGCCACCAGCTACCGTTTTATGTTTGGCAGTTACGATATGAACGATGAAAATTTTGAGGAAACTCCGTTGAATGAAATGGTGTTCCCACGGAATATTGCCGATCCCATTGAGCTTGATTATGCAGGCATCAGGCGCTCGTTGTGGAATAATGTGGATCATTCCTTTAAAAGTGCCGGCCGGAATTATGCAGCCAAAAAAGCTTATTTCCAGAAAAATCCTTCGCTCAAACCCGACTTCCCCGATTATATAAGGCAGGAGCCTGTAATTATGGAGTTGCCCGATTGTAAGGCTGTGCCAACGCAGGCACAGGCCGATTCGCTGGTTAGAATGTTATCGTACGTTTTTAAAGATTTTGAAAATATCAGTACCTCCAGTGTTTCGTACAGCCTGGTAAACTGCAACAATTACCTGCTTAATACCGAAGGAACGCGGATCAAAATCCCGTTTTGTTTTGCATCGGTGGAAATTTCGGCTACCGTTAAAAACGGCGAGGGGGAGAATATGTCGGAATCGGTCAGCATTATTTCGATGGATCCTGTTGCCCTGCTTCACGACCAAAGCCTTGCCGGCAAAGTAAAATCATTGGCCCTTTACCTTGCTGATGTTGCCAAAGCGCCAAAACTTGAGGACGAATACAGCGGCCCGGTACTTTTTACTGAAAATACTTCGGTGCCCAACATCATGGAAACATTCTTTTCGGGTAAAGATGCATTGATAGCCAACCGCGAGGAGGTTAAAAATACACCTGCCTACCGCAAAACAGCTGCTCAGAATAACAACAATGCAGAGAGTAAAATCGGGAAACTGTTTATGCCGGCAGCTTTTTCGGTAACCGTACGGCCTAAGCTCGAAAGTTATAAAGGCATTAAGTTGTTTGGCTTTACACCCGTTGATTACGAAGGAACAATCCCGCCCGACGAGGTAAAACTTGTTGAAAACGGGGTTCTCAAAGATTTGCTCCGCAACAGGGTGCCATCTACAAAGTCGGCTGTAGCTTCCAACGGACACCAGCGGCAAACCCTCACCATGTCGGGGATATATTCCAGTCTTGAGCCGGGAATCGTGTTTTTTTCGAGCAGCGACGCTAAAACAAATGCTGAGCTAAAAAAGCAGTTGTTAGCTGCCGCCCGCAATAAAGCACTTGACTTTGCAATATTGGTAAAGCCGGCTGTGCCGGGGGTAACCAATGCCCCGCAGGCATTTTATAAAGTTTCGGTAGCCGATGGTTCCGAAACACTGCTCCGGCCACTCGATGTTGCATCAGGCGGGGGTAAAATGGTAAACCATATTGCAGGATGTTCGAATCAGGAGCTGGTGGTTAATGCCATGGGATCCGGGATGATGGGAGGCATGGCCGGAGGTTCGGTTTTCGGTACGCCGACATCGGTAATTCTTCCGGATGCAGTCCTGTTCAACGATATGATTGCAAGTCCGGTGGATACCAATGTCGACAAATCGTTTTTGCCGCAGGAAGCTGAATAGGCATCTAGCGGCCAGCCTTTGAAAATGCTGCCGTTTATTTCCCGTTTCCTTTTTGGAGTGCTTCCGCGATGGCTTTTTCAGCCAGCGGGCTCATAATTTTGTATCCGGCTTCGTTAGGGTGTACTCCGTCGTACGTTAGTTCGGCCTTCAGGCCCTGGCGTTCATCAACCATAGCCGAATAATAATCGATGTACACGTAGCCATGTTGAAGGGCATAAGCCTTTATCAATTTGTTGAGGGCTGCAATTTTGGGGGCAGGTTCCGACCCCGGTCTCCAGGGGAAGTCGTAGGCAGGCAATACCGAACTCAGCACCACTTTTATTCCGTTGGCTTTCGCCAGTTCGGCCATGGAGTAAATATTATCCGCAATCATTTCGAGGGTCGAAGGACCGGTATTCCCGGCTATATCGTTGGCCCCGGCCAGTATTACCACCACGGCAGGTTTCAGGTTAATAACATCGGGCCTGAAACGGATCAGCATCTGGGGTGTGGTTTGCCCGCTGATGCCCCGGTTAATATAGGGTTTGTCTTTAAAAAAGGCAGGATACAGGTTGCCCCATCCTTCGGTAATTGAATTTCCCATAAACACCACGCGTTTCTCGTTTTTCGAAGGTGCCGGGAGTTTTGCGTTCTCCTCACTGAACCTTCCGAGGTTGGCCCAGTCCTGGGCATTGGCCGAAAGATTTGTAAATAATGCTGCCAGCATGATGATCCGTGTTAGTTTCAGAAATTTCATTGTCTTTATTTTTTATGATGTTGTTATGATGTTGTTATGATTGAACTACTTAAATCCAGCCCCTCAGTTTGTAATACGCCATCCCGCAGTATTCGCGTATCACTACAATTTCGTATTTCAGGTGGTTCCAGAACTGGTAGCGGAACTGCAGGTTATGGCCGATGGGAGGGGCAACCGCATTCCCTTTCAGATCGCTGTCGCTGAAAGTGAGATCGGCATCCAGCGAAAACTCAAAAGCGGGCATGCCACTCACGTTGGCAAAGCCGCATTTGCGGAAGGTAAGTACTGCACGTTTCATATGCTCGGGCAAGGTAACCAGGGTAATAGCCTGAACTTTCCGCGCGGGGGTGAGTCCCGATGCTATTTTCATCGCCTGCTCGCGCGTATTGCGCCCGGCTGACTCGAAACTTATTTTATCGGCAGCAATACCACGAAGCCGCAGTTCCTTTTCGAACAGGCGCGGAACACTGGTACTGTCGGCAATATTACCGGGAACGGCAATTATAACATGGGCTTCGGGATACATTGCAGACAGGCTGGCGGTGTAATAACAGCGCATCAGCCCGTCGCCGCTGGGGATACCGGCGCCACCCAGCACCACAATTGTATGTGGAGGCTGTGTTATTTTACTGTTCGAAGTTCCTAGGGAATAATAAGCCCAAAAAGGAGCCGTAGTAAAAGCCAGGATACACAACAAGAGAAAAAAGCACCCCAGGGCGATGAATAAAACTGTTGTAAAGCCCCAAATCCTGGATTTAAGTTTTTTCATTTCGGATGTTCAGCAAATATAGACCCCGGCTTTTGGTTTCCGGGTTATTGCCAGCAAAACCCGGCACAACTGCAGGGCAAAAGATGCTGGTTCAGCACCGGGTTTACTTTTTAATTTTAAAAAGCGGTGTTTCAACCACGTTGCTTTTATTCAGGTCCCTGTCCTTGATATAAATTTCGAAAGCGATGGTATCACTTTTCAGGGCTTGCCTGGCATAATACAACTCGAGCGACATGGTGATTTCGCCCTTTATGTTTTTGTTTCTGCCTGCAGGAGCCAGGTAGGGGATACGCGAGTTGAAGGTAATATTGGTATCCACTGGTTTAACTTCTTCGAGTTTGCCGTTAATCTGCTGCATAAATTTGAGGTAGAAGTTATATTTGCGGGGCTCCACTGTGTCCCAGGCAAACAGACCGATATTGCCGTCGCCATCGGTATACGAAACAGATATTTTACCGATAGAATCTTTTCCTGTAATATCCCTGATGGTCGAAAATCCATAGTACTCAATCTTGGGTACCAGCGGGTATTGTTCATCTTCAATGCACGACGAAAGCCCGGCAAGAAGCGAAATAAGCAGGAATAAGCTTATCTTTGTATATATTTTCATGGTCAACATAAGCAAGGCATAAAATTACAAAATTTCTGATATGGATTTCACGGCTTTTAAACATAGCATATTTAACCTGCAAAGCCCTTTCGAGTTTAACGAAACAGCACGCAGTTTATTTCGGTATCAGTACAGAAATAACAGAATATACCACAGTTTTGTTGATGCGCTGGGCATAAGCGAAAGCCAGGTGTACCACCCCGAACAGATTCCTTTTCTGCCTGTAAGTTTTTTTAAGACGCATAAAATTACAACCGGCGATTTTGTGGAAGAAGCGGTTTTTGAAAGCAGCGGAACCACGGGCGCCGAAACCAGCCGGCATTATGTGGCCGATACCGGTTTGTACGAGTTAAGTTTTACCAAAGGGCTGGAGATGTTTTATGGCGATTTGTCGGAGTACGCGGTTTTTGCCTTGCTCCCTTCGTACCTCGAACGCAAAAATTCGTCGCTGGTGTATATGGTAGAGCGGATACGGATGAAATCGAACCGGCAGATGGGCGGTTTCTTTCTCCACGAACTCGAATCCCTGCAAAAACAGCTTACCGAAGCGCACAATGCCGGTTTAAAAATCATGTTGTTCGGTGTTACTTTTGCTTTACTCGAAATGGCTGAGAAATTTCCGGTAGCAATACCTGGTGCTATCATTTTTGAAACCGGGGGCATGAAAGGACGTAGTAAAGAACTCACCCGTATGGAGTTGCACGAAAAGCTTTGCA
>CAYNVK010000324.1:0-4722 GCA_964400395.1 uncultured Lentimicrobiaceae bacterium
GGCGTTGCTCAATAACCACTATCGAAAACAGGCTGAAAAGCAAAGTACCGGCAACAAAAGCAAACATCACATATAGTTTTCGGGGATAAGCTTTTTTATCAGCTACTATCGGAGGAGTAACCATATTGATGAAAGTAATTTTTTTGTCAAGGTCGAACCGGGCAAGGTCGTATCTGCGGATGAGTTCGCTGTATTCATTGCCCAGGAAGGCTATTCTGTTGCTCAGGAAAATGAGATCGCCCCCTTTTTCCATCATCCCGGTTTTAAGTTTTATAACATCTTTGGTATTGATATTGCCACCTCCGCCATCAACGGTGCGCAATTCGCCACGGGTTATTTCCTGGCTTTGCCCGCTCATATCGTAGATTCCATAGGTCGACGTTATTTCATGATACAGGCTTTTCACCGAATCAATTTCCATCTTTTTGGTTTGCATGGCCTTAAATGCAGCTATGTACACCTCGTTATATTTGGCATGGTGTACAGCGGCAATTTTACTGTTGGTGTAATAAAGGATCGCGTTTACCATATCTCTCGCCATAACCGGATCAATATCGGTAACATTCACTTCAATACTTTCGTATTGTGTTTTTGATATCTTAACATTTTCATTGTAAGTGCCAATGAGATACGTTTCGTAATACCTAGCGGAAGGCGATATTTTGTAGTGTTTCGCAAGGTCGAACTTTTTAATGACCGAGTCGCGTACATCGCTCGAGTTCAGCCATTGCAGCATCTGTTCTGTTTCACTTTCTTCGGAATACGGATGGATGTTCGAAGGATAAACAACCGCGAATGACTTAAACTTGGGTTTCATAAAATATGGACTCGATACCACCAGGGAAACAAGTGCGGCTATCACCGCAAACACCAGCAGGTGCCACTTCCATTTAAGTATTATCTTCAACAAGCTTAGGTTACTAAAGAAATTATCCATGGTTTCAATTATTTATGTTCAACCTTATTACAACCCCAAATATGAATTTTTATTTTTTGGAAGTACCTGCATCAGCTATCTGTTTCAGGTTGCTGATTACAAGCGGGTACTTTTCAACCAGGGCAATTACCAGCATAGCTGTAAGCAATGATCCAAGGGTTGAGAGTAATACAATAATCCAGATTATGGGATACGATTTCCGTTCAGCCTTAATCGCCTTTTCAACAACAAACTTTTGAGGAATTACGGATGTTGCATCCATTTTAGCCTCATCATACCTTGCCTTTATAAAACTGAGTTGTTTCATCTCGTTCAGCAGTTTTTCACGAAGCGAAACATAGGCGCCTCCATACATGGCCAATACTTTAAGCCGATCCTCCAGGTGTTGGATAGCCCGTGTGTTGCCGGCAGCAATTTCTTTGGCAAGCTGGCGGTTAAGCATCTGGGCCTGCGATTCATAATCCTGTACACCAAGGTTCCTGATCCGGGTGAGTGAATCTTCCATGGTATCTAATTCCTTTTGTTTAGCCATGTATTCGGCCTCTACAATTTTGAAACCCTGCATGGCACGTTCTTTCTGCATGTCGAACTTCACCGAATCAACATAATCGGCTATTTGGTTCGCGATATCGGCTGCCATCTGGGGATCACGATCGAGGACCGTAACTTTTACAGCCATAAAATCTGTTCGCCTGAAACTGATGTTGCAGTTGTACCTGTAATATAATGTTGAATGAAAGTATCTGGAACCAGGACTGATCCCATAATGCTCTGAAAGGTTAAACTTATTGATGACCTTATCCCTGATCCGGTTTGAGTTCAGAATCTGCATCAGCTGTTCTGTCTGTTCGTCGCTGCCATATTCCAGCAAATCCTCACGCTGGTTATCTGTTTCGGCAATCAGCGATTTTGAAACAGAATTTCCTGTTGCCGGGTACATGATAAGGGTAGATTTGTAAAGGGGAGTAATTATTAAAGGCGAAGATACTATTGCCGATATAACAGCTGCTGACAACCCAATAAAGAGAAGCGTTTTACGCCATTTGAATAAAAAAACGGCAATTTTAATTGAATCAGCAGAACCGTTGGAGTAGGTATTCAGCATTGTATAAGCCTCAGAGTTAACACCTGCAAAGATATAGAAATTAGCATAAAAACCAATAACAGCAATAACTTGCCCGCATTCACCTTCCTACACGCCAGGCGATGGATGTGAAAAGCCGGGGATGTATTAGTGCCTGTAATTTTCATGAAAAGTTGTATCATTTTATTCGCACCGAAGCCGTCAACCGTTTTTTATTAACCGGATCATTCCGCCTACATCAATTAATTTCAGAACGAATGCCCAGAGCAATGAAGCAAATCCGGCAACGATGAATGCAATATGCCAGTCGGGCAACTGGTAACTTGATATAATATTTATTGCAATTACACCTGCAGCAAAAAACACGAGTGTAAAAATGTACTTCCAGTTTATTGCAAACCGGAATATTTTCTGGGCAATGGCTACCTGAATGATTGCCGTGGCAAACTGGGTAATGAGGCTGGCATAGGCTGAACCCACGGCCATGAAACGAGGTATAAGTACAAAATTAAGTACGATATTTATAACCATACCAGCCAACGCCATCATATTCAACGCTTTCATACTGCCATTGGCCGTAAGCAATGTACCGAAAATGTAAGTTACCGAAATCGGGATGAAGCCTATAATCAGCCATACGAACACTTTCTGGGCTTCCTGTATCTGGCCCACGTACAGCATGTTCATAATCTGGTTGCTGTAAAACGAGGAGCAGGTAGCAATGATCATCGACATGGTGAAAATGATGGTAAACGAAAGTTTAACCATGCCTTCCACCGGCGATTTCTCTTTGATGAGCCTGGCAAATATCGGTACCAGGATTACTGAAAACAGGTAAGCAATCATGTTAACAGCATCCAGAAGCCTGAATGCTTTTGCATAAATATCAACCTGGGCGGTTCCCAATCCTTTGGGCAGCAGGCGCTCAATCATTACCGAGTCAATACGGTTATAAAATGACATGAGCAACACGAGCAAGGCATACGGAAAGCTTTGCCTGATGATCATCCTGAAAAAAGCCGGATCCCAGCCGAGCCTGGTAAAACTTGCACGTTTAATTACGATTGCCAGGGCAAAAAGTGCGGTAAGCAGGTACGCAAGCGTTTGTGCATACACAAACCATATCATATGGAAAGGCTCCTGGCTGCTGCGCCCCCACAGCAGGATGCTGCAGAAAAGGATCATCAGCAGCCTGTCGAGCACCGAGATAACACTGTCAATTTTAAATAAAAGCAAACCCGAAATATTCGAGCGCAGGTAAAGAATCAACGACACCAGGAATTGGTTTATGCCCAGGAATGCCAGGAAATAAAAATGGCGGGCATCGTATCCGATTACAGCGGCAACAATAAAAATGACGACAAAATATATGGCGGCAAGCAGTAACCTAAGTGTGGCGATACCCGAAAAATGCTTATGCAGCAGGTGGTTGTTCTGCGCTATGTTCCGGTTGTTGAAATTGGTGATGCCAAAATCGAGCAGGATATTAAAAAGAAATGTAAAATTGAGAATCGTAAAATAAAAACCATATTCACCCGGCGCTGCCATGTTCTGAACCGTGCGGTCGATGCCAAAAATCCAGAATGGCTTTACCAGCAGGTTTAAAAAAAGCAGGAATCCGAGGTTGGTTAAAAATTTACGCTTCATAGGCTAGCCTTTAGCTTCGGGTACTACCCTAAAAAAGAAATTCTGCGTGTGATGCCTGCGGCTGTCAAATTCTGCCAGGTTTCCGTTTTCGAGCACATAAGCACTGTACCCCAAATCATTCAACAGCTTCATACAATCCTTACGATTCTGATTATCCCACAATTCGGCATATATCAGTGGTTTATAACTGGCTAATAGATTTTTTGCACCATCCAGAACAAAGTATTCATAATTTTCGACATCAATTTTTATCCCCGAAACCTTTTTGGCAGGCGATTGAAGTTCGGCAATGTCATCGAGCCGGTGCATGGGTACCTGGTATTTTATCCCTGTATCGCCTTCAGAACCTTCAACTCCTTCGATATGGCTCAGCCCCTGGAATTTGACATGCTTATGTTCAGGCAGAATAATTTCGGCTGTTCCTTCGTAATTACCCAAGGCAACATCAAAAACTTTAACATTGTTCAGCTTATAAAATTTCAGTAGCCTGCGTAGTGTTTTGAGATTTTCGGGCACAGGCTCAAATGAAAGTATCTGCGACGCGGGTAACTTCCGGGCCAGGTGAACGGTCATCACCCCGATATTTGCGCCAATATCAAGCACCGTTGAATTGTCGGGCAGCATGGATAGGAAATGGATAAAATCGCCTTCTTTGCGGTTTTGCCTGAGCGTGGAAATGATATAGAGTGAAAAAATAAACAGATAGTTGCTGAATCCCAATAATTTCTGCAATACAAATTTTACAAATGTTTTCATTCAATACGCCTTAAATTTTAATCAATAGTATCGCTATTTATGAACGTGTATTAATTTTAACGCTTCAGGGTGTGAAATAGTGTGCAAACCAACGATTTTTTATTCCGGTTTTAATCGTGTGGATTTCCGCACCAAATCGTTTGTTTACGCGAATTAAACCCATTAAAAAATGTAAAATATTCAGGTAAAACAGAATATTTAAATTTCATGATGCAAACAATTATTTCGTTAGCTTTACGTAACTATTATAACGGAAACACAAATATTTCAGTTTGAAAATTGCAGTAAATACACGCCT
>CAYNVK010000325.1:0-4721 GCA_964400395.1 uncultured Lentimicrobiaceae bacterium
CCTGTGCCTGTTCTTCGGTCATTGCACCTTTTGCAACGCCTTTCAGCAGGTGGTACATGTATGCTACGCCGGTATAGCGGAGAATAGCTTCAACAGTTTCGGTTGGCTCGGCGCCGGTTTTTACCCAGTACAGGGCGCGGTCAAAATCAAGCTGAATATCAGCCGGCCTGGTAATAGGATTGTAAACACCGATTTTTTCAATAAAACGTCCGTCACGTGGTGCACGACCATCAGCAATCACGATATGGAAATAGGCCTGGCCTTTTTTACCAAATCGCTGTAATCTCATCTTTGTTGCCATGAAATTTGAATTTGTTAATTGATTAATTATAAAGCTTTGTATGATAATTAGTTACAATTATCATCGCGCTCTTGTTTTGAGGGTGCAAATGTATGATATTAATTTTGATTCTCAAAGCATTACAACTCAGAATTCTGAAAAATTTTCAGGAGGGATTGCCCGGAACCACATGATGATGCCTCGTGTACCTGTGAAGTTTGTAGTATCGTTTCACTCCAGGCGAAAGAGTGAGTACGAGCATTATAACACCCAGCATGCCAAAAGCTCCCTGTACGGCCGACCCGGTTTCGAGAATCATCACTTGTATATTAATCCAGCTGATCAGGATGATGGAAGCATAAAGCGTATACGTCCAGGCCCAGTGATATCCTTTATAAATATTTAATTTGCTGATTAATGGCCAGTTGGGCTTAAAGATCAATGGAAAAATCAGGAACAGGGGGAAAAAACCCAGCAGCAGGAATAAGATTATCCCGGGGATCATATAGTTTTGGAAACTTGTGCCTTCGAGCATGGTTATCGGCAATTTTATACTTTCTCCCGAGGGATCGCGCATCAGGTTTATTCCTCCGTACAATGCCCCGATAGCTTCGAATGCAACGGCAATAATCAGGATGTAAATTTCGATAGTCTTCCTACGTGGTTTCATGTAATCAGGCGTTTTGTTTCTTTACGAGTTGTGATTTTGATCTTATCAATGTTAGTTTTGTATGCACCAGATATTAAAATACTGTATATCCATTATAAGTTTGGACTTACGTTGATAAATCCTAAAATTTATCAATCAGAAAAGCTGATCCTTTACACCGGGTCATTTACGCTGTCGGTGCTTTTCTTTGGCCAGGTTTTAATGTAGTTTTTACAAATTACTTATGTTTTTTTAACAAAGCTAAAATTTTTATTTTAATACAGCCATCTTGCTACGCATTTTTTAAATATGTGTGCCCTTTGCATGCTTTTGGCTTAGCTTTTTTGCCATGTGCCTGGCCTGTTGCATTTTTCGTTTTTTTTATTTCAAATTACTATAATTTATTAACATCTGCCTGCAGGCTGTGTGAAAACAGGTATCTTAGCGGATTCCATTGTGAAATGGTAAAAAACTGATAATCAATTATTACATGCCTCAATTTAGTCATCTTCACGTACACTCTCAATATTCATTACTCGATGGCGCTGCCGAAATACCAGCCATGTTTCAAAAGGCGGTCGGCGATAAAATGCCTGGTATTGCGCTCACCGATCATGGTAATATGTTCGGTGCTTTTCAATTTATAGCCGAAGCCGAAAAAGTTAATGGCAAACATGCATCGCCCATTATAAAACCCATTGTGGGTTGTGAATTTTATCTGGTTGAGGATCGGCATAGGAAAAAATTCGGCGGGGGCGAAAAGGACTTGCGCTACCACCAGCTGCTGCTTGCAAAAAATGCTACCGGTTACCGTAACCTGGTGAAACTGGCTTCGCTGGGATTCATACAGGGCATGTATGGAAAATATCCCCGCATCGACAAGGAATTGTTGCTGCAGTACCACGAAGGACTGATAGCAACCACCTGCTGCCTGGCAGCCGAAGTTCCGCGCACCATTTCCCGCAAGGGTGAAGCCGAAGGTGAAAAAGTTTTTAAATGGTGGCTCGATATCTTTGGCGAAGATTATTATGTTGAACTTCAGCGTCATGATATTCCCGAACAAAACGAGGTAAATCTTATTTTACAACGTTTTGCGGCCAAATACAACGTGAAAATGATTGCCAGCAACGATTCGCATTATGTTGAGCAATCCGATTTCAATGCCCACGATATCCTGCTTTGCGTTAATACCGGTGAAAAACAGAGCACACCTACATTTCGCGAATATGGCGATGACGATACCGTAGCTAAAGGACGCCGTTTTTCATTTTACAACGACCAGTTCTTTTTTAAGTCGACAGAGCAGATGAGCCAGCTTTTTGCTGACTTGCCTGCTGCTATTGATAATACCAACGAAATTGTTGATAAGGTTGAGATACTCCAACTGAAACGCGACATACTGTTACCCAACTTCCCGGTTCCGCCTGAGTTTAATACCCATACGCACTCTTTGTACCTTGATCGAAAGGACGGACCAGGTAAAAAGGAAATTACCGCCGATGTGCGCAACCAGTGGGAATTTCTGAAACACCTTACTTACATTGGAGCCCAGGTTCGCTATGGAGAGGTTTCGCCGCAAATTCGCGAACGAATCGACTTTGAGCTGCAAACCATTCACGATATGGGCTTTGCCGGCTACTTCCTGATTGTTAGCGACTTTATAAAAGCCGGCCGCGATATGGGCGTTTATATCGGTGCCGGCCGTGGGTCGGCTGCCGGAAGCGTAGTTGCCTATTGTACAGGCATCACCAACATCGATCCCATTAAATATAACCTGCTGTTCGAGCGTTTCCTCAATCCTGAGCGTATCAGCATGCCTGATATTGATACCGATTTCGACGACCAGGGCAGGCAGCGCGTTATCGATTATGTGGTGCAGAAATACGGTCAGAACCAGGTTGCCCAGATTGTGACTTATGGTACCATGGCTGCCAAAAGCAGTATAAAGGATGTGGCGCGTGTACTCGACCTCGACCTGAGCATCAGCAATTATCTTACAAAACTGGTTCCGGATAAACCCGGCATCAAACTGAAACGGGTGTTAACTGCACCGCTTACTTCAAAGGACGGGGCCAAATCGCTGGAAGAAAAGGAAGACCTTCGTTCAGAGGATATGGACAACGTTAGGAAAATCAGGGAGATCTATAATTTTGAAGGTGCTGATGAATTGATGCGGCTGCAAAAAAAAGTACTGCAGGAAGCCGAAAAGCTCGAGGGCTCCGTTCGTGGTACAGGTATTCATGCAGCCGGTATTATTATTGCGCCCACCGATCTTACCGACCTGATCCCCGTATGTGTAGCAAAGGATTCGCCACTATGGGTAACACAATTCGAAGGCAATGTAATTGAATCAGCGGGTGTTATCAAGATGGACTTCCTGGGGCTTAAAAACCTTACCATCCTGAAGGATGCCCTGCTGATGATTAAGCAAAATCATGGGGTTGAAATAGATCTCGACACCATCCCGCTCGACGATGTACCTACTTTTGAACTTTACCAGCGTGGCGACACCGACGGTACGTTCCAGTTCGAAAGTATTGGTATGAAACAGCACCTGCGTAACCTGAAACCGGATAAGTTCGAGGATCTGATTGCCATGAACGCACTCTTCCGCCCGGGACCCATCAAATACATCCCCAATTACATTGCGCGTAAGCATGGTAAGGAAGAAGTGAGTTACGACTTACCCGTGATGGAGGAAATTCTCAGGGAAACCTACGGGATTACTGTTTACCAGGAGCAGGTGATGCTGCTTTCGCAAAAACTGGCCGGTTTCAGTAAAGGAAAAGCCGATGAGTTGCGAAAAGTAATGGGTAAAAAAATCAGGGAGAAACTTGATAAAATGAAACCCGAGTTTATCAAAGGTGGTGTCGGAAACGGACATCCTGAAGATAAGCTCAATAAAATATGGACCGACTGGGAAGACTTTGCTTCCTATGCGTTCAACAAGTCGCACAGTACCTGCTATGCTTATATCGCCTACCAAACTGCCTACCTCAAAGTACATTACCCGGCCGAATATATGGCAGCCCTGCTTACCACCAACCTGGGTTCGGTTGATAGTCTCACCGCTTACCTCGACGAGTGCCGCAAAATGGGTTTACATGTGCTGGGACCCGATGTAAACGAATCGGGGCTTAATTTTTCGGTAAACAAAAACCAGGAAATCCGGTTCGGGCTTAAAGCGCTGAAAGGCATGGGCGATGCCGCAGCCGATTCGCTGCTGGCCGAACGCAACGAAAACGGGCCGTATAAAAATATCTTCGACTTTATAAAAAGGGTAAACCTTCGCACGGTTAACAAAAGTTCAATGGAGGCACTGGCACAGGGAGGTGCTTTCGATAGTTTCGAAGGCCTTCACCGGGCACAGTTCTTCCACAGGGAATCCAGTGAAGACACAACTTTTCTCGAAAAACTGATCCGTTTTGGCGGAAGCTACCAGGCCATGCAGCAATCGTCGCAGCAATCGTTATTCGGCGACCTGGGCCCGGTCGAAATCCCTGATCTGAAACTGCCCGATTGTCAACCCTGGTCGAATATCGAAAAACTGAAACGCGAAAAAGCCATCGCCAGCTTTTTTATCTCAGGCCACCCGCTCGATGAGTATCGTTTCGATATTGAAACTTTCTGTAATTCAACCATCAAAAAGCTGAAGGATAACTTCGAAGCAGCCTCTACCCGTGATATTTACATTGCCGGTATTGTTTCGAAGGTGAGACATGAAGTTGCTAAAAACGGGAATCCTTACGGTAGGTTTACACTCGAGGATTTCGATGATTCACTCGAACTATC
>CAYNVK010000326.1:0-4701 GCA_964400395.1 uncultured Lentimicrobiaceae bacterium
GCATCGCGCCACGATATGGCCCGTTTTGGGTACGAAGTAGCCCGCGCTACTCCCCGGCAGGCTGATATGATTATTATTTCAGGTTCTATCAATTATAAGATGGCACCTGTTTTAAGGCGTCTTTACGATCAGATTGCTGATCCCAAGTATGTAATAGCTATGGGTGCATGCGCTGTTTCGGGTGGGCCGTTTTACTACAACTCCTATTCAATTGTAAAAGGAGCTGACCATGTAATTCCGGTCGACATTTACGTACCGGGTTGCCCTCCACGCCCTGAAGCTTTGTTGTATGCGTTCCTGCAATTGCAGAAAAAAATAAAACGCGAGAAAAACTTCAAGAATAAGATTCAGAAATAAGTAATACCAGATAGACGTTGCAAGGAGGTTCTGCTAACCGCATTTATTCTCTCCCTGCAACGGTAACCCAATCAGGCCATGACAAACGAACAACTTATAGCACATTTAACATCCGCCTATCCTGATGCTAATGTAAAGCAAGGCACCCAATATCCTGAGATTACCGTTTCTCACGATAAAGCACATGCATTGATGGTACATCTGAAATCGGATGCCAGCCTGGCTTTCGATTACCTGGTTTGCGAATCAGGTGTTGATTACCCGGCATTTATACAGGTAGTTTACCATCTTGAATCGACAACACACAGGCACTTCATAGTAGTAAAAGCCAATACCGAAAATCGTGAAACAGCAACACTGGATACCGTTTCGGATATCTGGCCGACTGCCGAATTCCACGAATGCGAAATCTATGATTTGTTGGGAGTTACATTCAACAATCACCCCGGTTTACGCCGTTATTTCCTCGACGACACCTGGGGACACCCGCTTCGCAAAGATTTTAAAGATGATATTCACGTTGTAGAAAGATAGTTATGGCCGCAATCATTGAAAAAATAATAACTACCGACGAGATCAAGACAGATGAGTATCTTGTTAATATAGGTCCGCAACACCCCAGTACACACGGTGTTTTGCGGTTACTGACCAAACTTGAAGGCGAAATTGTACACAATGTAGAACCGCACATCGGCTACATTCACAGCGGCATCGAAAAGATGACCGAAGCCCTCTCCTACCCACAGATTGTTCATCTTACCGACCGCATGGATTACCTGTCGGCTCATATGAATAATGAGGCTGTTTGTCTTTGTGTTGAAAATGCGCTGCAGGTTGAAGTTCCTGAACGCGTTAAATACATACGTACCATTTTTGATGAGTTACAGCGTCTGGCTTCGCACCAGTTGTGGTGGTGTGCTTCGGGAATGGACCTTGGTGCGCTCACCGCATTTTTCTATGGCCTGCGCGATCGTGAAGATATCCTCGACATTTTTGAAGAAACCTGCGGAGCCCGCCTCACCTTAAACTACAGTGTGCCCGGCGGTGTAATGTTCGATATCCATCCTAATTTCCAGAAAAACGTAAAAGCCTTTATCACAAAATTCAGGAAGAAATTACCTGAATACGATAAGTTGCTTACCGATAATATCATTTTCCAAAACCGTACCAAAGGAATTGGTATTTTATCAAAAGAAGACGCCATTGCATACGGTGTAACCGGTCCTTCCGGTCGCGCTTCAGGTTTCAGTTGCGATGTACGTAAACATCATCCTTACAGCGCTTATCCTTATATTAAGTTCGACGAAAAAATGGGCACCGAAGGCGACTCATTTACACGTTGGAAACTGAGGATGGACGAAATGTGGGAATCGATGAATATTATCGAACAACTGATCGACAATATTCCTGAAGGTGACTTTGCTGTGAAAATGAAAGGTGTTATCAAATTACCTGAAGGAGAATTTTACCAGCGTGTTGAAACAGCCCGTGGCGAATTCGGAGTGTATATTGTAAGCGATGGAAAGAAAAATCCGTACCGCGTAAAATTCCGTTCACCTGGTTTCTCGAACCTTTTCACTATTAACCATATCGCTAAAGGATGGAAAATTGCCGACCTTGTAGCTATTATGGCCACTTTCGACCTCGTAATACCTGACATTGACAGATAAGCACTGAATAGTGTTTTTACAATAAAAAGAACGTAACAGATAAACCCATTTCACAATGGCATTCGAAAAATACGATTTTACGCCTATCACTCAATCCATTCACCAGGGATTGATTGAAAACGTTTCCCCATTACTTACAACAATCATTGAATGGACTATAATCGGAGTTTTATACCTCCTGTTTATTGCAGTTTTCGGACTGTTTCTGGTGTATGCCGAGCGCAAGGTTTGTGCTGCTTTCCAACAGCGTTTAGGCCCTATGAGAGTTGGTCCCTGGGGAATAATTCAGACCATCGCCGATTTTATTAAGTTGCTGATGAAAGAGTTAATCACACCCAAGAGTGTTGATAAATTCCTTTATAACCTGGCTCCTTTCATTGTTATCATTGTGCCGTTCCTTACTATTTCGGTTATACCGTTTGCACCGGGACTGCAATCACTTGATTTCGATATAGGTATCTTTTTTGTAACTGCTGTTTCGTCAGTGGGTGTAATCGGTGTATTGCTTGCCGGATGGGCCAGTAATAATAAATACTCGCTGATTGGTGGTATGCGTAGCGGCGCACAGATTGTGAGCTACGAACTTTCGGTTGGTATGTCGCTCATTACCATGGTAATATTAGCAGGTACCATGCAGATTTCCGAAATAGTTGAATTGCAGCGCGGCGGCTGGTTCCTTTTTAAAGGACATATTCCTGCTCTAATTGCATTCACAATATTTGTAATTGCCGGTACTGCTGAAACCAACCGCGGTCCTTTCGACCTTGCTGAAGCTGAATCAGAATTAACCGCAGGATTCCATACTGAATATTCAGGTATCAAATTCGCATTTTTCTTCCTGGCTGAATATATCAACCTCTTTATTGTATCTGCAATGGCTACCATTGTATTCCTTGGAGGCTGGATGCCTTTCCATTTTGGAGACTGGGCTGCATTTAACAACGTAATGGACTTTATCCCAGGACTGGTTTGGTTCTTCCTGAAAGTGTTTGGAATCATCTTCCTGATTATGTGGTTCAAATGGACCTTCCCCCGCTTACGTATCGACCAGATTCTTACACTCGAATGGAAATACCTTCTGCCAATTAACCTTTTCAACATTCTGCTGATGGCAACCATGGTATTATTGGGCTGGCACTGGTAGGAAGTAAATAATGAATAGTGCCCTTCGACTGCGCTCAGGGTGACAAATAGTGAATAGTGAAATCAAATAAGCGTTACCTGCAAAAATTAGATCAGGAAACTTGTAAATAACAAATCCAAGCGAATGAAATCATTCTTCAATTATATAGCTGAAATTTTTAGTGGCATCTGGACATTGCTGACCGGTATGAAAATTACCGCAAAGTACTTTTTTACTCCCTGGAAAAATGTTACCCAGCAATATCCCGAAAATCGCGATACCCTCGTAATGTACGATCGCTTCCGTGGTGAAGTGATTATGCCGCACAACGAAAACAACGAACACAAATGCACGGGTTGCGGTCTTTGCGAAAACGCCTGTCCTAATGGCTCCATCGAGATCATCAGCAAAAGCATTGTGAACGAAGAAGGCAAAAAGAAACGCATTATCGACCAGCATATTTACCACCTGGGAATGTGCACCTTCTGCAATTTATGTGTAAGAGCCTGTCCTTCGGATGCAATTGTTATGGGGCAGAAATTTGAACATGCACATTGGGACAGAAGCACTTTTACAAAAGTTTTGAACCAGCCCGGATCAAAAATCATGGAAGGCATTAAAGAGTAAAAAGCTTGACGAGGGTTTCTGATTATTTAAACCCCTTATTGACAAGCAAGTAAATAAAAGAGACAACTGAATCTGAAAACAGAAAAATTATAGAAGATGAATAGTGATGTAATGTTTTACCTTTTGGCCGGTATGATCCTGATGTTTTCGGTTCTTACCGTTACAAGCCGGAAAATACTACGAGCTGCAGTTTACCTGCTGTTTGTGTTAATTTCAACTGCAGCCATCTATTTTATGCTCGAATACACCTTCCTTGCCGCGGTGCAGCTCACTGTTTATGCAGGTGGTATTGTTGTACTGATTATATTTTCGGTATTACTTACCAGCCATATCAGCGAAAAAGCCGTTATGGCAAGTACGAAACAAAGCCTGTTGTCGGCTCTGGCTGTTGGTGCAGGCGCACTGCTTACACTCATCACTATCATGAGGTTTGCCTTTGTTCCATCTGCTGCTCCTGCGCAAACATCAACTGTTACCGATGTGGGTAATGCACTTATTTCGTATGGCCGCGACGGATTTGCACTTCCTTTCGAAGTTATTTCAATACTGCTTCTTGCAGCACTGATCGGGGCCATCATAGTTGCCCGCAAAGAAAAAGATAATGTGATAATTAAATAGTGGGACATTGCGATAATTAAATCGTAAAGCATTAATTCATTAGCACATTAGCACATTAACTCATTAATACATTAAACAAATGACCGGAACCATACCGTTACAATATTTTCTGGTAATCAGCACACTGATGTTTTTTATCGGGATTTATGGATTCTTAACCCGTAAAAACCTGATAACCATGCTTATGTCGATTGAGCTTATTCTCAATTCGGTAAACATCAATTTTGTGGCATTCAACAGGTACCTTTATCCTCAAAACCTGCAAGGTCATTTCTTTACGCTGATTATTATTGCCATAGCTGCTGC
>CAYNVK010000327.1:0-4673 GCA_964400395.1 uncultured Lentimicrobiaceae bacterium
ACCGATTGGTTTTCCGTACACGAAAGAGCGCCTAATTTAATTGATGGCATGAGATGCTAAGTTCCCCTGAATTATAGATGATGCTACATTTATCAATAGCCGTGTGCTTTTTAACCAATACCCCGCATTCAAAATCGAGATAGATATTTCTGAAAAAGCCGGATGAGTACCTGCCACGGTCATAATTGCGGAGCTCCCTTACCGGTATTCCAATTTCGCCGGTAAACCAATAGGCAAATACTTTGTCTTTCCCCGGGAAAAGCTTCTCCATGGTAAAATCGCCATACCCGCTGAGCCTGACCAGGAACAGTTTATTTTTAATTACCTCCCAGGTTGCAATGTAACCTCGCCACCATACCGAAACCGATTTAAAATCACTTTCACGAGGCAGGTAAGGATAACAACTCAGGGGATACCTGTCGATAGCGTATCGCTCGTTTTCATAATACAGAATTTCTGATAGTTGAGCAGTCATACTTCCTTGTTTAAATATCGAGTGCTTTTTGCATTTTGCCAATAACTATATGGTTGACCAGACATCTGTACGTGGACAAAACCAGTCCGATCATCACCACATTAACCTGAGTCCTACTGAACACTGCACACTAACTTTTTAATCCTGAATTCAGTAATATAAGGTCTTGCTTAATGGCCGCACCTACTTCGGTTTCTTTTCGACCGGAAACTCGAAAAACAGGAATTTGTCGTTAAAGTAAATGGTAACCAGCAAATTGCTGCCATTTATTTTGTATTCCTTCTCCGGGTTTTTATCGTAATTTATCCTCCAGTTGAAAGACACGCTTTTAGCTTTTAGAGTTGTATCACAAATATTTTTTAACGTCTCCAGTTCCAGTGTTGCGGGGAATTCGGCCTTGATGCAATAATTGTCATTTGAATCGATTCCCTCCCGCTGGATTTTTCCTTTGGCATTTTGAATTACATTTTTCGAGAAACTAATGCATTTTTCATTCTGCGAAAACACCGGATCACTTGATAATAGAATCAAAGCCAACGCCAGGAAAAGAAAGATAAGTTTTTTCATATCCGTCGTTTTTAACGTATATGGAACTTAAATTACCTTTACGTAAATATACGAAATAATTCAATACATCTTTTGGTGAAGCATGTAATTTTTGTGCTTTTCTATTGTGGGTTTTGACACTTCAACCTGACTCATAATTGATTATCAGATTTTATACAAGCACTTTTTATCTTAACCCGGTGGGCATTAAGCAGTAAGCAAGTTTGTTACCAATTTCGGTAATACAATTACAGCAAATATCTGCAGCCCGTATATTTCGCGGATTGCAGATATGCTTACAGTTCTGAATTGCGGTTTTCAGTAGTTGCCTACTTCATCCCGAAAACAAATGGCAAAACGAAAATCACGATTATAGTCCAGGCAAAATAAACCGGCAGGTATTTGGCGACCGCAACTTCAACCTGACGCAGCGGTTTCCCTGTAAAGTAAACCTGGAGCAGGTTAAGCGCTATTTGAACCAGGTTTACAAATATCAGCACATTTGATACCAGTACAACCGTACGGTTTGGAGTGAATCCTTCGGTTAGCCGGGTAATAATTGCGAATAAAGCTATGGCATTTATTACTATTGCCAATAAAGCTAAAGCAAATAGCATCAATACATTAAAACTTTTATCTGATTTGCTGAGTTCGGATAGCGAAAAAACAATAATTGCGGTTACCGCCAGCAGCATGATGTTGAATAGTATCAGCAATTCGCGGTCCTCCTGGATATTGCTTTTTGAGAAAACCAATGAGATTAAATAAACAGCCAGCGTTAACAAAACTATGGGTGTAAAAACCCTGGCAATTACAGGAGCAATTTTGTTGGTGATGGTAGGATATAATTTCACCAGGTACAGCGCAACCATAGGGGCAGCAACAGCGCCTGAAAATGCTACATACTCGATATAAAATTTTTCAATATTCATTTTAATGGCTGTAAACAAGCCTAAGGTTATAGCTGTGAGCAATCCGCCTGCCAGCAAAATCAAGCCCGTCATAATCAGCAGTTCGCCATTAAACCGTATAAATTCTATCCGCCTGATGTAATTCTTAAAATCGAACGATACGTATACTAATCCGAATATGCACCACAGGAAAAGAGGGGTATGAATAAATGCCAGCACAACCGAATCGCCTTTTATGGTGGGTAAAAGGTTTATGAAACTTACCAATAAGAGCATGCATGCACCATACCCATAAATCCATTTCTTTTCTGCAATCTTGTTCTGCCAGAACGAAAACAGAATAATGCCATTAAAAACAATGATTGCAAGGTTGCGCATAAAAAATGATTCCTCGTTTATCTGCGTAAAAATCAGCGGGATTTTGATCAATAATGCCGTAAGAAGCGATAGGCCTAACAATATGAACAGATCAAGTTTTAGAAACCCTTTAAATTCATTTTCTTTAACCGGTGCTAAACGAATTTTCCAGAAGCGGACCAGCTCCGAATCATAGTCATCCGAAATCTGGTTAAAAGCGCTTGAAAATTCAGGTGAATTTTCCCGGTACAATTTTTCGAGATCACCAGGACTGTTAATGTTTTCAATGATGCGTTGTTTCATGGCTTTGAATTTATTTTAATGGGTAATGGTTATTTAAGAACGGTTTCGAAGTTTTGATCCTGTATTTGTAAGTGTTGTTGCATGGTCCATTTTTATTACTTAATTAAAAGACTGTCTAAATTTCATATCAAAATTGTTTAATGGTTTTCGGCTTGCTATTCTGTCAGGCAGAGCGGAGTCCCCCCCTGCTGCGTCGGGTAGGGAAGCCCAAATAAATCAACTATTATGTTCATTCTTGAGCTAAACAAGTGCATTTCGACTTCGCTCAATGTGACAGAAATACAAGTAATTCGTGCAATAAAACAGCTTTTTTAAAATTTTAGACAGTTTCTAAATTTACGGACAATGAAAGTACTTTGTTGTTCAAAGTGAACAGGCAAAAAAAATAAATGCTGCTATTTTTTGATTTCGCCGCGGCGGCTATTAATCAATATTTCGAGCGCATTTAAATGATCGTCAAATGCCTTTTTCCCTGCCTGAGTCATAAAATAAGTGGTATTTGGTTTTCGGCCGACAAATGATTTTTCAACATCAATGAATTTTTCCTTTTCCAATGCCTTGAGGTGACTTGCCAGGTTACCATCAGTCACTTCGAGAAATTCCTTCAGCGCGTTGAAATCAAACTTTTCATTAACCGCCAGTGCCGACATAATTCCCAGCCTGATCCTGCTTTCGAAAGCTTTATGCAAACCATTTACTGATATTTTCACTTTTCGTACCTGTAATAAATGTAAATACCATAAACTATGTGTGCAACCCCGAAACCCAGGGCCCAGAACAGTAATCCATACGAAACGAAGCATGAACCCAGCAGTCCTAAAGAAATTTGAATGAGCCCAAGGAACTTAACGGCTTCAAAAGTAAATTTGCTTGCATTGTACAGCGCCAGTCCATAAAAAATTAAGGTGAATGGAGCCATATAGCCTATAAATCCTTTCGAAAGAAGAATCAGTACCAGTATTCCACCTGCCACAAGCGGAACGGCCATATTTGCCAGCAATCGCCTTGACGTTGCATTCCATAATTTTTCGCCCCGCTTACCGGCATTTTTATACGAAAAGTAAACAGCAGTGATCACAGCCAGCACAAGGATCAGTATGGCTGTAATAACAACAGGCAGCAAACTGAACGAATTGCTTTGGGGCAACAAAGGATCAGTAATAACTTCGCCCGGATTAAATCCCAAAAACCTGTACGCAATAAAAGCACCCGACAAAGCATAAACTCCGGCCAGCACACCAGCCCAACCTGAAAGTGACAGGAATTTTGTTGAACGCTCCATCATGGAGCGGATATCAGAGATGTCGTGGATTGGATCCCGTTCTTCTTTCATTTAAAAGTACTTTTTAATGCAAAGTAAATCCAAAAACAAATACGATGCAATACAAAAGCATTTTTTTTACAATTTTTATGATTTCACCACATTGATGAAAGAATATTTCTTAGGTGATTTTCTAACAAAATCAACATTTCCGGGGTTGTAAACCCAAGTGTGCTGTTCGCAGTATATTTAAGATGAACCGGAACTGAATTGGCAATGATACCGGTGCTAATAGTTTGATTTAATGAATTATAGGTTCTGCCAATCTTCGAAACAGAACTTTAAAATATCACGATATACAACTATTTGTAAATGTTCTAAATTATATATGCGGTGAACAAAACGCAGAGTTTTACCCTATCTTTGGACAGCTATACCCGAAGTGTTGATATCCATTAATACCGGCATGAACTTTTTGAGTCGATGCTTTATTTCCGGGTAAAAAGATTAAATCCGGAAGAAGTTGTTAAAAAACATAAAGAATCAGCCTGTGCCGAAAGAATAGCTACATTTCGCTGCTCGACTACCTGAATAAATGAATTTTTGCCTGAAAAAAACGGAAGTAATTTCTGACATCATATACCATTACTACAGGCCATCAACATCAAAGCTCAAATTCGCGACTCATGAAAACGAGGAATTCTCACGAGCTGGTTAAACGACATTCCGGCAAACTGCTGCTCATATCGTTTCTGTTTTTTATTATTAATCATTGTTGTCCGGTAAAAAGAAAGAGTTAGAAAGTTTTGTGTAAAACCAA
>CAYNVK010000328.1:0-4665 GCA_964400395.1 uncultured Lentimicrobiaceae bacterium
CATAGGCGTACAGTTCAGGATTGAGCGCGATACTGTTATGGTTATAAACACCATTGCCGGCGGCCCCTCCGAAAAAGTAGGTCTCAGGGCCGGCGATCGCATTGTAAAAGTCGATAGCAAAAACATTGCGGGTGTTAAAATTAATAATGAAAAAGTGATGAAACTGCTCAAAGGACCTAAGGACACAAAGGTAACGGTGAGCATTTTCAGGCGCGGGCTTAAAAAACTCAACGATTTTACCATCACACGCGGGGTGATCCCAACCTGGAGTATAGATATTTCGTATGCCGTAAATGCTTCGGTTGGCTACATTAAACTGAGCAAATTCAGCGCCACCACCGGCGACGAACTGCACGAGGCATTAAAGGACCTGAAGTCGAAAGGAATAAAAAAGATAATTCTCGACCTGAGAGGCAACTCAGGAGGCTACCTGCAGGAAGCTATTTCCGTGGCCGACGAATTCCTGCCCGACGATAAACTGATTGTTTACACCCAGGGGCTGCATCGCCCTAAACAGGTAGCAAAATCAACATCCGGAGGGTTATGGGAAGATAAACCCTTAGTGATACTGATAGACGAAGGATCAGCTTCGGCCAGCGAAATTGTGGCAGGTGCCATACAGGACAACGATCGCGGTACCATTATCGGCCGTCGCTCCTTTGGCAAAGGCCTGGTACAGGAACAGGTTTCGCTCAGCGACGGATCCGCACTCAGGCTGACTGTAGCCAGGTATTACACCCCAACCGGGCGCTGCATACAAAAGCCTTACACCAAGGGAACCGAGGAATATTACATGGAATATTACCACCGGATGACTGATGGCGAACTCGAAAACGCCGACAGTATCAAGCTGAACGACTCCCTGAAATACAAAACGCCTGGCGGCAAAACCGTGTATGGCGGCGGTGGTATTATGCCCGATATTTTCATCCCGATTGAGCGGAATGAAGGTTTGAAATTCTACAACGAGTCGGTGAATAAAGGTATTTTATACCAGTTCTCATTCGATTATACCGATAGCAACCGGGCAAGTTTCGGAAAGTATAAGGACGTGAACCAGTTCGACAAACAATTTGTAGTTTCACCTGCCATGTATGCCGAGTTTGTGGCTTACGCCGAAAAAAACGGGATTAAATATCCTGCGGCCGAAACCGCTTCCTCGCGGGGGCATATCAGTGATCTGATGAAAAGCTTTATCGCCCGCAACCTTTACGATTCGAAGGGATTTTACCCGATTTTCCTGCGAACCGATAAAACATTTGTAAAAGCAATGGAAATGCTCGGGAAACAATAACTGTAGCATGGTTTATTGAAAAGCAATGACTGTTCTAAAAGTGAAAAAATAAATGCAAACACCTACCGTACCATGCATTAAATATTGCAGGCATGAAAACCAGGATCAGGAAAACTCAGTTATTTTTTCGCTTGTTTTGAAATTAATTTTACCTTAAATTTGTTACTTGTTTCACCAAAAAATATTTGTGCCATGGGAAAGTCGAAGGATAAAGAAAGCAAAGAGGTTAAAAAACCTGCTACCAAATCATTAAAAGAAAAAAGACTCGAAAAAAAAGAGAAGAAAGCCGGTAAGGTTTAATTCTCCCATATTGTCAAACCTTCAACACTACTTGCAACCGGGGCTAATCTCTCCCCGGTTTTTTTTATCCTTTTGGCAGAGCAGGCTTAGCACTGACATGTGCCTGGACATAGCGCTCAGGGCCTTACATTAAAAAGCGTTTTCGGCCAGGGGCATCTGAGCATCATCTGTAAGTACGAATACCCCGGATTTTGTATCTTTGAAAAAACAACAATTCCGGCATGCGAAGAACCCTTATCATCCTGATTTGTTTTTTGTTGCTTACCATGGTTACGGCACCACGGCAGTTGGTATCTGCCGGCCTTGCTCTTGGTTTTCCGGCAATGGACAATTTATACTCATTGCCACTTAAAACAGGTATTGAAAGATTAGTTCGCAACTTTACTGCGATCACAGAGCCTGGCAATAATACCGGGGTAAACTCACCGACCAGCCCGGGCGTATATTTTAACCTCGACGGAGGCTGGGGCCCTTACCAGGGAAATGCCATCATTCAATTCGACGGAAGTGAATATGCCTACAATCCGGCCATGGGCGGAGTGCTTATCTATTGCTCCACAGGCATTTATCCGTATGTGATTATACCTGCCGATGAGTCGAAAGCCATCTGCCGCGGCACCGTTACAGTCGCGGGGAATAACCCTGTACCTATAAAAATTGAGATCGCAGATGCCCACCGGATTGATATTTTTGTGAACAACCAGGATATGAATGCCCTGAAAGACGCTACCGTGAGCTTTGCGGGCGTTACAATATACACGAACGAAAACGGCCTGGCTTCCTTCGACCGTTATCCGCTGGGTACATACACCTACTCGGTTTCGAACCCGGGATATATCAGCATCGAAAACCAGTCCTTCGAAGTAATGGCACAGGTTGAAACGATAACAGTTACATTAAACCGGATTGTTTACGATGCAACCTTCAATGTAATAAGTGGGAATAGTCCACTTGAGGGTGCAGGCGTAAACCTGCATGGAATTGAAAAAATGACTGATGCACATGGCACTGCCACTTTCAGAAACCTGGCCGAAAGCACGTACGACTACTTGGTTACTAAAGCCGGATATTTTGAAGAAAATGGCAGTATTGTCATCGCCGATGGCAACGTTTACCGGGAAATTAACCTGATCAGCATCACAAGGATTACCGAAGCAGAGTCAATAAACGCCGGGATTTACCCGAATCCCGGAAATGGATATTTCCTGGTTTGCCTGCCTGGTAATTGCATCGGTAAAATTACCATAACACTCACTGATATTAGAGGAACCCTGCTGTTTAAAAGTAATATTGACGGCACTGTAAGCCGGTTTAAGCTGGATGCCACCGGTTTGGGAAATGGCATTTATTTGCTCACGGCTTCCGGCAAAAACTTTAAGCAAATGTATAAGCTTATAAAGCAATAAGAGGATCATCGTATACCTGGCGCTGCAACTTTTCCGGATATTCACGGTTAAGTGGTTATCCAGGAAGCCACAAATCAGGATTAAGCATGCAATTCCTGCAGCAGCTGTCTTAAAATGCTATCTTTGCCAGCCATGAAGCTACGCCACTACACCATCCCCGTTTTTATTCCCGAAGAGGCTTGCCCCAACCAATGTGTTTTCTGCAACCAGCATCGCATTGCAGGTGCTGAATGTGCGCCGTCGGTTGACGAAGTGATCCGTAAAATAAATGCGCACCTGCTAACCATACCGGCAGAAGGCGAAGTTGAAATTGGATTTTTTGGCGGTAACTTCACGGGTATCCCGCTGGCAGAGCAGCAGGCCTATCTCGGTAGCGTGCAGCAGTTTATTGATACAGGCCGGGTACAGGGTATCCGGCTGTCGACGCGCCCCGATTATATTACCGCTGAAATTCTCAATTTCCTCAAACAATACCATGTTACCTCCATCGAACTGGGCGCCCAGTCTCTTGATGATGAGGTACTGAAGCTGGCCGGCCGCGGGCATACGGCCAACCAGGTAAGGCTTGCTGCCCAACTCATAACAGATCATGGATTTAAGCTCGGTTTGCAGATGATGATCGGTTTGCCGGGCGATACATTCGAAAAATCAGTGTATACAGCAAAAGAGATTATTCGTCTCGGAGCCGTCAGCACCCGCATTTATCCTACACTCGTTATTAAAAACACGGAACTGGAACAGTGGTACCTCGACGGAAAATATACGCCCCTCCCACTCAACGAAGCCATTGAACAGGTTGCAGGCATTGTACCCTTATTTATGGATGCAGATGTAAAAATTCTGCGCATCGGGTTGCATCCTTCCGAAGGGTTGCTCGACCGCAGCAGCCTGGTAGCCGGGCCCTTCGAAGTGGCTTTCGGCGAAATGGTATTTTCTGAAATCTGGAACCGGCAGATAAGCCGGATGAAATTCCCCAATGGCAAGCGTAACCTGCTCACGCTAACCGTGGCCAACGGAATGCGCAACCCGGCCATTGGCTATAAAGCCAACAATAAAAATTTACTGCTCGAAAATTTCCGAAAGGTAATATTTAACGAAAGTGCTGAGCTGAAAGGCTTTGAATACCATGCTGATACTATGTGACCGACGTATGCCCGCCCAGGCCATGCTCACATTATCGGGCTACGGACAGGTGGTTGAATTTGCCACTGAAAATATAACCTACAATGCCATTTCGGGGCATCCCGATATTTTCTTCTGCCCTACCCCTGCGGGATTGATTGTTGCACCCAACCTGCCGGAAACATATTTTCATATCCTCGACCGCAATGCAATCCGTTACTCTATAGGTTCATTGCCAGTGGGTAAAGTGTACCCCGAAACAGCTCGGTATAATGCACTGGTTAATGAAAGGTTTATCATCCAGAATCCAGGCACCAGCGATCCCGTTATCCGGAATCTGAATCCTGAAAAACAAATAATTGCTGTTAAACAGGGCTATGTGAGGTGCAGCCTCGTTGCTTTGCCAAACAATTCATTTATTACCAGCGACCGGGGCATTGAAAAATCGCTGAAAAAACAGAACGCAGAGGTACTTTTTGTCGATCCTGCTGCTATATGGCTCGATGATTTTGAGCATGGCTTTTTCGGGGGCGTTTGCGGAAT
>CAYNVK010000329.1:0-4662 GCA_964400395.1 uncultured Lentimicrobiaceae bacterium
TCAAGAACCGCCCCCGAGTTCACCGGATTCCCAAGCCGCCGGTGAACTCGGAGTGAAATATGTCACTTTGTATGCCTTTTCAACCGAGAACTGGAATCGCCCCAAAGATGAAGTTGATGCGCTGATGCATTTGCTGGTTGTAACCATCAATAATGAAATTAAAACGCTTAACGATAACAATATCAGGCTTAGGGTTATTGGGAACATACATTGTATGGCCCCCGATGTTAAAAAGCAGCTTGAAGAAGCGATGGAAAAAACTGCAGGCAATACACGTATGGATCTTTTCCTGGCACTGAGTTACAGCGGCAGGTGGGAAATTGTTGATGCCATGCGAAAAATTGCCGTACAGATAAAAGAAGGCAAAATTGAACCCTACCAGATCAATGAAAAACTGGTTTCGGCCAGTATGAATGCGCCTGATTTGCCCGATCCCGAACTGTTGATACGCACAAGCGGCGAATTCCGTACAAGTAATTTCCTGATGTGGCAAACGGCCTATACCGAGTTGTTCTTTTCCTCTAAACTCTGGCCCGATTTCCGTAAAGAAGACTTATACGAAGCTATTATTGATTTCCAGCATCGCGAGAGGCGATTTGGCAAAACGAGTGAACAAATTATAAAATGCAAAGGATGACACTGAGGCGCTTTACTTTACTACTTATTCTGATTTCAACCCTCTCAATACCTGTTGTGGCACAAAATACAACAGGCGACGAAATTCCTGATATCAATTACGCCTCTCCCCGTAAATATACCATCGGGGGTATCACCGTTACAGGCGCTGATTACCTCAACAGTTCAGTACTTATTTCCTTGTCCGGATTACAGGTTGGCAATAAAATAGATATACCCGGCGAACGTATCCGCTCCGCTATTGATAAACTGTGGCAGCAGGGCCTTTTCGAAGACGTTAAAATTGTTGCTACCGGTGTGCAGGGCGACCAGATTTTCCTCGAGTTGAAATTAACCGAACGTCCGCGTTTATCCAAATTCACATTTAGTGGCATACGCAAAGGCGAAGGCGATGACTTGAAAGATAAAATCAAGATCTCGAAAGGGGATGTTGTTACGGATAATATGCTCAACAGGGCAAAAAACACCATTATCAAACACTACATTGGTAAAGGCTATTTCGATGCCAGCGTAACCGTTTCGCAATCGAAAGATACGATGCTGATTAACAACGTTGCTCTTGATTTCAAGATTGATAAAGGTGGGAAGGTTAAAATTGACAAGATTAACGTGATCGGGAACAAGGACGTAAGCGAACTTACCCTGAAATCGGCACTCAAAAAAACCAAGGAAAAAGGCTCCTACAGGGCTTTGTATACGTTGCAGGAATCCCTGTTCGGATTGTTTGGGCATGCCTTTAAAAAGGACCTGAAAAACTACCCGGCTTACGTGCGTGATCTGATGGATAAGAATTTGAAAATGCGGTTGTTTAAAACCTCAAAGTTCATCGAAAAAGATTATGAAGAAGATAAGCTTGCGCTGGTAAAAAAATTCTACGAAAACGGGTACCGCGATGCAACCCTGATTAAAGACTCTGTGTATAAATCGGGCCGCAACGGCATAACTATCGATCTTCATGTTTACGAAGGACGTAAATACTATTACCGCAACATATCTTTTGTAGGAAATACCAAGTTTACGGCAGCCGAACTTGCACTATTACTCGGTATCCGCAAAGGCGATGTTTATAACCAGGACGAACTGGATGCTTCGCTGCAGTTTAACCCCAATGGTATCGACCTGATGAGTTTGTTTGTCGACGACGGCTACCTTACCTGTACCATCGAGCCCATCGAAATCAGTGCCGAGAACGATTCCATCGACTTGCAGATCCGTATACGCGAAGGCCGGCAGATGAATGTGAACCGGGTTACCGTTGCCGGGAATACACGTACTAACGACCATGTTATAGTTCGCGAACTGTATTCGCGCCCGGGACAGCTTTTCAGCCGTTCGGATATTTTGCGCAGCCGTACCTCGCTCACGCAGCTTAAATATTTCGACCAGGAAAAAATAGATATTCAAACCCCAAATATTGATCCTACCAACGGAACTGTCGATGTGGCCTACAAAGTTGAGGAAACCTCATCCGACCAGCTCGAACTTTCGGGCGGCTGGGGCTATGGCCGGTTAATCGGTACCCTTGGCGTTTCGTTCAATAATTTCTCGGCACGAAACTTCTTTAAAAAAGGTGCATGGCGGCCTATCCCTTCGGGCGACGGACAAAAATTGTCGTTACGCCTTCAGTCGTATGGTAAAGGATACCTGAGTGCAAGCGCCTCGTTTACCGAACCCTGGCTGGGAGGTAAAAAACCAAACCAGTTAAGCGTTTCAACCTATGTTTCGGCATTTAACAACGGGCTCGATAAAAACAACTCACAGTATTATGCCTACAATATCACCGGGTTGTCGTTCGCATTCAGCCGCCGGTTAAACTGGCCCGATAACTATTTTAACCTGTCGCAGACCATCAGCCTGCAGCATTACAACCTCGATAATTACACGCTGTTTGGCAAGCCATCGGATGGTCTTTACCAAAGCTATTCGTATACTATTGCATTAGGCCGTTATTCGACTGATGCACAGATTTTCCCACGTGCCGGATCGGAATTTAATATCTCGCTGGAGCTTACACCGCCCTATTCGCTGATTGCGCCTGAAAAATTTGCTGCTAAAAGCCAGGAAGACAAATACCGGCTAATTGAGTTTCACCAGTGGAAAATTAATGCAGCCTTTTACCAGCAGATTGTTGGCGACCTGGTGCTTATGGCCCGCGTAAAAGCAGGCATCCTGGGCAGGTACAATACCGATATAGAAGTTACGCCATTTAACCGGTACTTTATGGGAGGTGATGGTATGTCGGGTTATTCGGCCATTGACGGAAGGCAGCTGATCGGTTTCAGGGGATATACCAATGAGAGTTTAACACCTTATGCCGGCGTTACTTCAAGGCCTCCCGGAGGTACGGTTTACAATAAGAGCACCCTCGAACTGCGTTACCCGCTTTCGCTCAATCCCAACTCAACTATTTACGGGCTTATGTTTGTTGAAGCCGGTAACGACTGGTCTTCCTTCGAGGATTTTGAGCCATTCAGTCCGCGCAGGTCAGCAGGTATAGGTGTTCGCGTGTTCCTGCCGATGTTCGGATTGCTTGGTCTTGACTGGGGTTATGGCTTTGATGATATACCCGGTTTGCCGAACGCGAATAAGGGACAGTTCCATTTCTCGATGAATTCTTCCATTGATTAATAGTTTTGGCAGGTTTTTTGCAGATGCAACAGAATAACCAGGATGTGAACTACATCAGTTTCCATCAAAATATGATCTCGTTATGAAGAAAATCATTTTACTTGCAGCCATTTTCTGCACCATGGGTTTTGGCGCATCAGCCCAGAAGTATGCTTTCGTGAATACCGATTACATCATCGACAATATTCCCGAATATACCGATGCCCAGGCACAGCTTGATGAATTGTCGGCCAACTGGCAGAAAGAAATTGATGCCAAATTTGCTGAGATTGATAAGATGTATAAAAGCTACCAGAACGAAGCTGTGCTGCTTCCCGAGGATATGAAAAAGAAACGCGAGGAGGATATTATCAAAAAGGAAAGAGAAGCCAAGGACCTGCAGAAAAAGCGTTTTGGGAAAGATGGCGATTTATTTAAAAAGCGCCAGGAACTTATTAAACCCATCCAGGAGAAAATCTATAACGCGATTGAAGATATAGCTACTGCCGAAAACTATGCGGTGATTTTCGACAAAGCTACAAACGCCACGCTTATTTATACCAATCCCAAGTACGATGTAAGCGAACAGGTACTCGAAAAAATGGGCTATACTTATAAACCTCAGCAAAATACAAAGACTAAAAAATAGATAGCAGGTGCTTTTGTAAAGGCTTTTTTTTACCTTTGCTCCTTATATAATCCGAAACACTTAACCCTTATAATTGAAAATGATGAAGAATCTCCTAAAAGTTGTTACCCTTGTAGTATTGATTGCTGTTGCAGCAGGTGCTCATGCGCAGAAAGCCACCAAAATTGGTCATGTTGATTTTGCCAAAGTGCTGGAACAGATGCCAGGCCAGGATACCGTTAAAACAGTAATGGAAAAATATGTTCAGTCTCTCCAGGGCGAATTACAGACAATGCAGTCGGAACTGGAACTGAAAAATGCTGACTACCAGAAGAATGCCGCCACCATGTCGAATATTATCAAATCTACCAAAGAAAAAGAAATGATGGATCTGCAGGATCGTATCCAGGCTTTCCAGCAGTCGGCTCAAAAAGAACTTTCCGACAAACAGACCGAGCTTATTACTCCTTTTGTGAACAAAGCAAAACAGGCTATTAAAGATGTAGCTAAAGAAGGTGGATTTGCTTACATCCTGAATGGTGTTGAAGATATCCTGCTTTATTCGGAAGGTGGCGAAGACGTTACTCCACTGGTGAAGAAAAAACTGGGTATTAAATAACCCAATTATCGTATAACTTTAAAAAGGCTTTCCTTTCATCGGGAAGGCCTTTTTTTATGCCTGGTATTGGCTGCATTTACTTTAAGCAGTTTGTATATCAGGGCTTAGAGATAAGACTGATATTACAAGGCTTAATGCTACTGAGCTCGAATTCGTAGCAGCAGTCTACAAA
>CAYNVK010000330.1:0-4627 GCA_964400395.1 uncultured Lentimicrobiaceae bacterium
CAACCTTGTGAAAACACTTGATATCCTTGCTGAACTGGGCAAACGCAAAATAAAAGGACAATTCCTGGTTGGCTTTGCCCTGGAGACCAATAACGAAGTTGAACATGCAACGCAAAAGCTGCATACGAAAAACCTTGATTTCATCGTTCTTAATTCACTGAAAGATGCAGGATCCGGTTTCGGGGTAGCTACCAATAAAATCAGTATTATTGACAAGGATCAGTCGATTACTGAATTCAGTTTAAAATCAAAACCTGAAGTAGCTGCCGACATTCTGGATGCTGTTCAGAACAGATTAGTATAGTTCAATCCATAAGCCCATACATGTTCCGTAAACTGATTGTGTTACTTTTTACCTGCCTGCCTGCCCTGGTACCGGCCCAGGAATTTATGTGCCAGGTTTCAGTTAATGCGGCACAGGTGGAAGGATCGGAGAAAAAAGTTTTTCAAACCCTGCAAACGGCTGTTTACGAATTTATTAACAACCGCAAGTGGACCAATTACGTTTACAGGCCCGAAGAACGGATTGAATGCTCAATGATGATTACCATCACCGAACGCGTGTCGAGCGACCAGTTTAAAGGCAGAATTAACGTGGTACTTCAGCGCCCTGTTTATAAAACATCATACAACACCAACCTGTTAAACCTGGTTGATAAGGATTTCGATTTCAAATATGTTGAACTTGAACCGCTGGAATATAACGATGATGTTTACACCTCGAACCTGACCTCGATGGTGGCTTATTATCTTTATATCATGTTAGGTATTGATGCCGACTCGTTTACAAAATTTGGAGGAACACCCTATTACGAAAAAGCAAGGGGTGTGGTAAATGCCGCACAGAATTCACCCGAACGTGGCTGGAAAAGTTTTGAAAGCCAGAAAAACCGCTACTGGCTTGTTGAGAACCTGATGAACAACACCTACAGTGCATACCGTGAAGGATTGTATTCGTACCACCGGCTTGGGCTCGACCTGATGTCGGAAAACATGGACTTAGGCCGGTCGGGAATAAATGATTGCCTGGAGGATGTTCAGAAAGTGAACCGTGAAAAAACCGGGCTGTATATTACCCAGGTGTTTATTGATGCCAAAAACGAAGAAATAATCAATATCTATTCGCAGGCCGCACCCATGGATAAAACCAAGACTGTCAATATCATGAAAGAAATTGACCCGGCAAACGGATCAAAGTATCAGCAGATCATGCAATCACCCAGATAAGTCTTTTCTCTGCATTTTTATTATATTTGCTTCACCTAAGTTAAAAATCCAGGCATGCTACTGCATCTGTCAGTCGAAAATTTCATTCTTATCCCGCAACTCGAAATAAGCTTGCACAAAGGATTTACCTGCATTACAGGAGAAACCGGTGCCGGAAAATCAATTCTGGTAGGCGCATTGGGGCTTATTCTTGGTCAAAGGGCTGACACTTCGGTATTGCGGAATAAAAACCAGAAGTGTATTGTCGAAGGAACTTTTGCCATCGCAGATTACCACCTGAATGATATTTTTGAGGTCAATGACCTTGATTTTGAACCTACATCGGTTTTCAGGCGCGAAATTAATCCACAGGGAAAATCGAGGGCATTTATCAACGATACACCGGTAACACTGAATATATTGAAAGAAATAGGGGACAGGCTTGTAGATATACATTCGCAGCATCAAACCCTTGAACTTAACAATGCCGCATTTCAGCTTGGTATGGTCGATTCCTTTGCCGGTAATGGTAAAACCCTGGCTGATTATCGCAGTTTGTATACCCGGTATAACCAGGTAAAAGCTGAACTTGAAGATTGTATAGCAAAAGAACAGCAAAGCGCCAACGAAAAAGAATTCCTGAGTTTCCAGTTCGATGAACTTGAAAAAGCAAATCTGAACCAGAATGAACAACAGGAAGCCGAAGAAGAACTTGAAATACTCACCCATGCCGAAGAAATTAAAACCAGGTCTTTTTCGGCCATCGGGATATTGGCCGATGATGAAATAAATGTAACTGACCGGCTTGCGGAAACCAAGCAACTCCTCGACCAGGCAACCCGTTTCAGCAGTCACCTTTTACCAATTGCAGAGCGCATCAGCGGAAGCCTGATTGAAATTAAGGACCTGGTAAACGAGCTGAGGATATTTTCCGAACAGGTTCACTACGATGCCGAAAGAATTGAAAAATTATCGCTCAGGCTCGACCTTATTTACCATTTGCAGCAAAAACACCGGGTAAATTCGGTAGCAGAGCTTATAGATATTATGAATAGCCTTTCAGAAAAACTGAATGCTATTGGCTCATTAGAAAACCGCATTGAGGAATTGCAGGCAGCTTTGTTACAGCAGGAAAATGAACTTTTAGCGGTTTCTGCTGTTCTTTCAAAGCAAAGAATTTCGGTTATTCATGAAATTGAGTCCGAAATGCATAAAGTACTTGAAAATCTCGGGATGCCTTCTGCGAAATTTAAAATCCACATCGACACATTGTCTTATTTTTCTTCAACAGGAACTGATAAAATTAATTTCCTTTTTTCGGCCAATAAAGGAGGCGACTTGCGTGAAATTCAAAAAGTTGCCTCAGGCGGCGAATTATCAAGGCTTATGCTTGCTTTAAAATCGTTGGTACATAATCGCAGTTTGCTGCCCACTATACTGTTCGACGAAATTGATTCAGGCGTGTCTGGTGATATTGCAGGCAAAGTTGGAACCATCATGCGAAACATGTCGGCCAATATGCAGGTAATAGCTATTACGCACCTGCCTCAAATTGCCGGAAAAGCCGATTGCCATTTACTTGCATATAAACACGATGGTGAAACAGCCACCGTTTCCAGCCTCAAAATTCTTTCCGACGACGATCGCATTGACGAAATTGCCCGTATGCTGAGTGATGAAACAATTACTGAATCGGCCAAAATAACTGCCCGGGAATTGTTGAATTATAAAAACTGAGAACAGTTTTTATAAATATAGCTGAGTAAAGCCCGATTATGCGTTTGCTTGCGGGTATATTCTGAAACTACCAGGATTAAGATTTAATTGCTACACAAGGCTTAACAATTTGTTTCAATACAATTATTAATTAAAACCAATACAATGGCTTACAATTTACTTAAAGGCAAAAAAGGCATCATTTTCGGTGCATTGAACGACCTGTCAATTGCATGGAAAGTTGCTGAAAAAGCGCATGAAGAAGGCGCTCAGTTTGTCCTTACCAATACCCCCATGGCACTTCGCCTCGGCGATACACATCATCTTGCCAAAGCAACAGGTGCCATCATTGTTCCCGCCGATGCCACAAGCATTCCAGACCTGGAGAATGTTTTTGCCAAAACGCTGGAACATTTTGGAGGTAAAATTGATTTTATCCTGCATTCCATTGGTATGTCGCCTAATGTGAGAAAGAAAATCCCGTACGATTCATTGAGTTATGAGAATTACCTCAAAACCATGGATATCTCGGCAATTTCGTTTCACAAGGTAATTCAGACCGCTAAAAAGTTTGATGCGTTAAACGAATGGGGATCGATAGTTGCATTATCGTATGTTGCTGCGCAGCGTACACTTTTCGAATATAACGATATGGCCGATGCCAAAGCAGCACTCGAGAGTATTGCCCGCAGTTTCGGTTATATTTACGGTAGGGAAAAACATATCCGGATAAATACGGTTTCGCAGTCGCCAACACTTACCACTGCCGGAAGTGGCGTAAAGGGAATTGGGGGGCTGATGGATTTCACTGAGCGTATGTCGCCACTCGGAAATGCTACTGCCGACGAATGTGCTGATTATTGCCTGACTCTTTTCAGCGATCTGACCCGCAAGGTAACCATGCAGAATCTCTTTAACGATGGAGGATTTTCGAGCATGGGTATGAGTGCCAGGGCCATGGAGATGTACAATAAAAGCCTCGATTGCCGCGATTGTCACGATCATCCTGATTTCTGCAATACAGAAACCGACGATTCAACTGCCGGCAAATAATAAATCTGTAATTACAGGCCAGACGCATATATTTCATAAGCAAAGTTTAAATAGCCGGGAAGTCGTTTTCCCGGCTATTTTTGTGCGTCGGGCTTGGTCATAACCTCTAGGGTGAAAGTCCCGGATGAGTGTTGCAATACATATCATCAACCGGGAGCAAGGGTGTCGTGGGTTCGAATCTGGAAGAAGCTGGCGGCAAATAACCGGGCCTACGAACAGAAACTGCATATAAGGCAGGATGGTGTGGGTGATGTTGCCAAAGAAACAAAAGCCCTATACTGAACAGAACACCATAACGTAAATGAAGAGAAACAAGAATAGAAAGGCTATGATCTTACCCCGAGAGATCTGTCACTGAGTAGGAGGTATGCACGAATGCCCGAGCGACAACCATTGCAGTGATGCAAGTCAGCCACTGTCAGAAGTCAACAGTGGCCATAGTTGTGGAATTATCCACGAAGGGCTGCATGTTAAATTAAGATACCAAACTTACAATGTATTAAGGGAAAGACGTTAAAACCCGAAACACGTCAGAGAACTGCTTGCAAGAAGATAAGTCGGAAACCGAAAGTAAAATGCAAGAGGAGACTAGCCAAATCGTGAAATAATAAGCAAGGGTCCCTGTGGATTCTGGGATATGTGAGTTTTATCG
>CAYNVK010000331.1:0-4626 GCA_964400395.1 uncultured Lentimicrobiaceae bacterium
TATACCTTATAGGTTTTATCGGCATTTACCGATTTGCCGGTCTGGTAAATAACGGCATCGTGTTGTTCCGATTCGTTATTGATGAAAAAACGGATTTTTTGACCGTCCGTAACCTTTTCGGCATCTTTTTCGAAGAGGCTTAGTTCGAGGAGAAGTTTATCGCTGTTTTCAATCTCGAACAGGATATCCGACGAAGAAACAAATTTGCCGATGTTGATATTTACAGATTTAACGTAGCCCGTGATCGGGGATGTCACGGCAACGGAACGGGTTATATTGTTTTCGTTCAGCGTAACGGGATTAATGCCTACCAGCGCCAGTTTCTGCTCCAGCGCTTTTACCTGGGCTTTCAGATTTTTGTACTCAGCTGTAACCTGTTGCAGGTTTTTCTGCGAGTACACATCTTCCTTGTAAAGCTCCGTATGCCGGTTGAAATCGGCTTCGGCAAAAGCCAGTTTATTGCGGGCTTCGAGGTAGTTTTGTTGTATATCCACGAAATCCTGGTTTTCGAGTATAGCCAAGATCTGTCCTTTGGCCACTGCATTGCCCGGAACCAGGGCTATGCTTTTTACAAAACCTCCCATAGGCATGCAAACGGTAGCCAGGTTTTGCGGGGCAACGGTAACCAGCCCGTTCACTTTCAGGGTACCGCTCAGCGAACGCAGCTCAATGCTTCCTGTTTCGATGTTGGCCAGCTTTACCTGGTCAGCACGCAGTTCGACAATATCCTCCGGAAGCACTTCGGCATCTTCGGTTGCGGCGGTCTTTTTGCCATCGCCACAGGAGGTAAATGCCAGCAGGAAAGAGACAATGATAAAAATGGATTTTAATTTGTATGTTGACATAATGTTTTTGTTTACAGTGTTTTACCGGTAATATATTCGAGGTTGATCAGGGTTTGCATGTAGCTGTTCAGTGCGTCGAGGTAATTTTGCCTGATGCTTAAAGCACGATTGAGGCTGAGTACAAAATCGAGGTAGTCCATGTCGCCTGCCTTATAGCTGAGCCCCGACTGACCTATGATATAATTGGCTTCGGGAACCGCCTGCTGCTCGTAAAAATCGACACTGCGGTTATATTTTTCCAATTCATCGAGCAGGGAGCGATAATTCGAAAACAGTGTTTTGTGATAGGCTTCGGCATTGGCTTTGGCAATATTTTGTTGTATTCCGGCCGCCTTCACCTTTGCCGAAAATGGTTTATACCACAGGGGAACCGTAATACCCGCCTGCAACCCGTTAAACCGGTCGCCCGGTCCAAAAGTGGTGGGCACCGAATTTATTTCCTGCACGCCCTGCATAGTCTGGCTGAAATAACCGATGGTGAGGTCGGGCAGGGCTTTGCTTTGCTCCACTTTTTTTTCGATACCTGCCACTTCAACCTGCTGCAATGCTTTAGCCAGCGTAGGATTTGAAGCCACGGCCATGGTATCGGGCCTCAGTTGCAAAACCTGTTTTTTTATCAGCGTATCGGCCGGAAAAAGTACCTCGCTGGTGTTTAACAATATTTGCAGGTTCCGCATGCTGATGCCTATATCGGCATTGTTCTGCTGCAACTGGTTTTTAATCTCGAGGCTCTGGGAGCGGGCGGTAATCATCTCGAGCCGGTTGGTTTCGCCTGTTTTGGCACGCAGTTCGGCAGCACGGCTAAAACCACTGAAAAGGCTGTCCTGGTACTGGAGCAGCTTTTGTTTTTGTACCAGGTAAGCCAGCTGCCAGTACACTTGTTTCACACGGGTTGCTATTTCGAGTTGCGACTCCTTCAGTTCCCATTCCGAGCTCCGGATACCCGCCAGGGCCAGTTTATGCTGGTTGCTGTAAACGGTGGGGAAGGCCAGCGATTGGGTGATGGTGAAGCTGTTGTCGTGGTTAACCGAATTGAACTGCCCGTATTGCATATCCAGGGCGGTTTTTGGTATATCCCAGGCTGCGCCTTTCAGGGCTTTCATTTCATCCATTCGTAACACGGATGAACGGATCAGCAGGTTGCTGTCGAGGGCCATCTGAATGGCTTCGCGCAACTGAATGCGTTTAACGGGCTGTGCCGCTGCAGGATTGAGCACCGAACCAGCCAGGCTCAACACGCAAAGCAGAACTATTGCCGGCAGCGTTTTTTTACTGAAAAAAGCTTTGATCCTGCCGGATGAAAAGATAATGTAAAACACAGGGAGAATAATTAAGGTTAGAAGCGTTGCCGTGATCAAGCCACCAATAACTACCGTGGCAAGCGGTTTTTGTACTTCGGCTCCTGCCGAGGTTGACAGCGCCATGGGCAGGAAACCAAAAGAAGCAACGGCAGCGGTCATAATTACAGGGCGTAAGCGGATATGCAGTCCTTTCAGCACCCTTTCGGTGATGTTGCTGATGCCTTCCTTCTCCAGGCGATTAAATTCTGCAATTAACACAATGCCATTCAGAACCGCCACTCCAAACAAAGCAATAAAACCGACACCGGCCGAAATAGAGAAGTTCATCCCGCGAAGCCACAAAGCAAACACACCGCCAATGGCAGCCATAGGTACTGCTGAAAATATAAGTAGCGCTTGTTTTACGGAATGGAATGAGAAATACAACAGCACAAAAATAAGCAGCAACGCAACCGGAACGGCAATGGAAAGCCGTGCCTTAGCAGCTGCCAGGTTCTGAAACTGGCCACCGTACGAAATGTAGTAGCCTGTCGGCAGCTGGACCTGCTTGTCGATTTTGGATGTAACTTCCCTGATAACGCTTTGCACATCGCGGTTTCGGGTGTTAAATCCAACGGTGATCCTGCGTTTGGTATCCTCCCGCGAAACCTGGGCCGGGCCCGATTTTATTTCAACCTCGGCCAGTTGTTCAAAAGGAATCTGCCCGCCGTTGGGTAAAGCCACCGAAAGACTTTTTACATCTTCCAGGTTTTGGCGGTAGTCTTCGTCGAGGCGGATCACCATGCCAAAACGTTTTTCGCCATCGTACACCACGCCAGCCTGGCTACCGGCAAAAGCAGCGCGCAGCACCCGGTTCACTTCTTCAACTGATACCCCGTATTGTGCCAGCCTTTCGCGGTTATACGTAACCTGCACCTGGGCCAGCCCGGTAACTTTCTCCACATTCAGATCTTCAACACCTGCGGTTCCCTGTATGATTTTTTCAACTTCCGCTGCCTTTTCGGAAAGCACATTCAGGTCGTCGCCAAATATTTTCACGGCAATATCCTGTTTCGAACCCGAGAGCAATTCGTTGAAGCGCATTTGTATCGGCTGCTGAAATTCAAATTTTACCCCTGCCAGAACGACCAGTTTTTCCTCCATTTTTTCCACCAGTTCCTCGCGGGTTTTGGCGCTTGTCCATTCGCTTTTATCTTTCAGCGTAATGATATAATCGCCGGTTTCCATCGGGGTGGGATCGGTAGGAATTTCGCCGGCGCCTATTTTGCAGACAGTATGTTTTACTTCAGGGAAGTTTTCGAGCAGAATTTTATTGGCTTTCTGAACCATTTCGACAGTATTGCTCAGCGAACCACCTTGCAGGGTTATAACGCCTGCCGCCAGGTCGCCTTCCTCGAGCTGGGGAATAAATTCGCCACCCAGCCGCGTAAACTGGAACAGGCTGAACGAGAACAAAATAATAGCAATTACCGAAACCATGAGTTTATGTTTTAACGCATAACCAATTACCGGTGAAAACACGTTATGGACGCCATCCATTAACCTGTCGGAGAAATTGCGTTTGTGCTCCGTGTTCTTCGAAAGAAAGATTGACGAAGCTACCGGAACATAGGTGAGCGACAAAATAGCAGCACCCAGCAAGGCAAAAGCAACCACTTCGGCCATGGGTCTGAACATCTTTCCTTCGATGCCTACCAACGCCATAATCGGGATATATACAATCAGGATAATCACCTGACCGAAAGTGGCTGAACTCATCATCCTTTTGGCCGACTGGAAAACATTCTCATCCATCTGCACCTGGGTAAGCCTCCGTATTCCCGGGTGGTGATGTTTGCTTTGCGAGATGCGGTGAACCACGCTTTCGACAATAATTACGGCACCATCCACAATCAGCCCGAAATCGATGGCGCCCAGGCTCATCAGGTTACCTGAAACACCGAAAAGGTTCATCAGCGAAATGGCGAAAAGCATGGAAAGCGGTATTACCGAAGCCACAATCAAGCCGGCACGCAGGTTACCCAGCAGCAATACCAGTATAAAAATTACAATGAGCGCCCCCTCGAGCAAATTGCGCGAAACGGTTCCTATGGCCCGGCCCACCAGCTCGGAGCGGTTCAGGTAAGGCTCAATTTTTACTCCCTTTGGCAAGGATTTCTGGATTACATCGATGCGGGTTTTAACATTATCGATCACCTCGTGTGCATTGGCACCTTTCAGCATCATTACCACGCCACCCACGGCTTCGGTGGTATCAACCACCAGGGCACCGTAGCGGGTGGCATTGCCGAAACGCACGGTTGCCACATCGCGGATAAGCACCGGAATGCCTGAAGGACTGCTTTTTACAACAATTTTCTCAATATCGTCGAGCGTTTTAACCAGTCCTATGCCCCGGATAAAATATGCAGTTGGTTTTTTGTCGATATAAGCACTGCCGGTGTTTTCATTGTTTTTCTGCAGGGCATCGAAAATATCGG
>CAYNVK010000332.1:0-4621 GCA_964400395.1 uncultured Lentimicrobiaceae bacterium
AATTATTTACGGGATTATTGGTAACAATTATTCTCATTGGTTCAGCATGTCAGCAGTCGACGACAAAGGATCAGAGTAACCCGCAAGGGCAGGAAGAAATGAATGCTGAAGCAAAATACGGAGGGTACGTGAGCCCCGAAAAGTGGGGCGAACACCTGGTAACGATTGCCGGGTGTAATGATTGTCATACACCCAAAAAGATGACAGCCCGTGGGCCTGTTCTGGATAGTTCACTTTTGCTTTCGGGGCATCCGGCCCAGATGCCTCCCCCTGATGTTGACCGGAAAGAAATAGAACGTAAAGGGCTTTCGGTAACCAATACGCTTACTTCGTGGGTTGGTCCTTGGGGAATATCATTTGCCGGCAACCTTACACCCGATGAAACCGGCATCGGCAACTGGACAGAAAGCAATTTTATCAGGGCACTGCGCGAAGGCAAATTTAAAGGAATTGAAAATGGCAGACCCTTGTTACCACCCATGCCCTGGGCTATGTATCAGAATATGTCGGATGATGAACTCAAGGCTGTATTTGCTTACCTCAAATCCATAAAGCCGGTGAAAAACGTTGTTCCGCAATTTCAACCCCCGGTATTATCGGCAAAATAGAAATTAAGTGGTTATTGCACGATCCGGATGACCGAATTTAAATCCGGATTCGGAAAGATGATGCATACGTTTTGAATTTTCAGGAGCTAAAATTCCCTGTTCATTCGTGTGTTTCATTACAGTGAATTATAACCGCATACCGAATATTTGTCGGATCAATACTCCCATATTAAAGGCTGTTATTTCATTTCAACTGGTGGTTGATGCCTGTAATATGCCTTCCTATTCAAATAAAACATAATGTTTTACCAATGTAAAATTGAACGCTATGAAGACCCCATTTACATATGCATCGCGCCAGGAAATAGATGTTGAACTCCAGGTAACCGAAGGAAAAATACCTGCTGATATGTACGGGCATGTTTACCTGAATTCGCCCTGCGGCACAGTAAACCATACCTTGCCCATGCCCGAATTTATGCCCGACGGCTCAAAAAACAGTGAGTATGGCGAAATGATGTTTAACGGTGATGCCATGCTGTTCCGTTTCGATCTCAACCAGCCCGGCCGCGTTGCCGTTAAATCGTCGATGTTAAAAGCACCCTGTTTTTATGCCGATTATGCCACCAGGTACGGCACGGATTACTATAAGCAGGGCATCTATTTCAAAGGCATGGGATTAGGGCGGACTTCGATGCATATGGGTGCCCGTAATCAATTGAACACATCCATAAACCTGTTTAAGTTCAAGGGAGATAAAAATACAAGGGTATCAATAAATTTTGATGCAGGCAGGTTTTATGAACTCGATGCCGAATCAATGGTTCTAAAAACTCCCATTGGATCAAATAAAGAGTGGGTGGGTGATTTCCCGAATAAACTTGAATACACTTTTCCCCTTGTACTCAGTACAGCCCATCCTTCGTACGACCCGATAACCCAGGAACTTTTTACGGTAAATTACCTGAAAAGTGCTTCTGACCTTGCTTTTGGCGGACGCCGTTTATTTGGCGATTTGCCGCACGAAAATGACCTGGTAGCTGAGCATGTGCAAAAATTGTATGCCGATTTGCAAAACCGGAGAGTTAAAGGGCATTTGCTGGCTGGTTTGCTTTTAAAGTTCCTCGAATTCCTGCGGAGTATCCTGGGTAAAGGTAAAGCAGGCGATAGCTTTGATCCGTTCGACGTGGAGGCGGCACTAAAGTCGGCAGACGGAGTTTATAAGGATATTTTCGGGATGGAAAATGCCGTGTATTTAATGCGATGGACAGGCGCTGGACTGCTCGATAAATGGCGTGTACTTAACGAGAAAGGGGAGGACCTTTATATAGCCCAATGCATGCATCAAACTAATATTTCGAAGGACTACATTGTGTTGGTTGATTCGTCAGTAAAATTTACGCTTGATATTATGTTCAGCGATCCATTCCCGAGGGCACCCTGGCTCGACGAACTGTTGCGTTGGATTACCTCAAAAGCAATGCTGCCTGAAACCCCGCTTTATATTATCCGCCGCCGCGATCTAAAACCCGGGGCAAAAACAGTTGCCGCCAAAACATTCGTAATCCCGCTCGAAACAGTTCATTACTCCATGGATTACGATAATCCTGGCAACCTGGTAACCCTTCATACCGCCCACAATACGGCCAGTTGTGCCGCTGAGTGGGTGCGGCCTTACGATACCCTTGCTGTCGAACCGCATACACCTGTTTTTAAAAATACCATCGGCCTGATGACCTGTGGCGAAATGGATATCGGCCGCATCGGGAAATTTGTTGTAAACGGCGAAACGGGTGAAATTATTGAACAACATGTGGTACATGAAAAGGGCTTTGAGGGCGACCAGGTGAACAACATTAAAGCACATACCTGGGGAATAGCGCTTAATACTTATCGCGATATGATTTCAGCTGAAAAACCGGTACGTAAAATCAGGAAAAACTACTGGCAGTCGTACGGTCTTGATAAACGCATGCTCACTCATTTTATCTGGCGGCTGTATTATGATTATAAAAACCGGGTTATTCCTGCGGATCAGTTGCTCGAATACACCAGGCTAGGTGTGCCTTTCTGTTTGTTCAGGCAGGATACTGAAACCATGAGCATCGACAATGATTACTGGGTGTTCCGTATGAACGAAAACCTCAGATCCATACAGTTTGTACCCCGGTTCCGGCCAAACGGTATACCCGAAGGTGTTGATCCTGACATGGATGGTTATATCCTGTGCTCCATGGTAAATGGTTCGCCTGATATTGATCATGATAACGACCAGTACAGCCGCGAGATATGGTTTTTCGACGCCGCCGGACTCAGCAAAGGCCCGGTTTGTAAAATGCAGCATCCCGAACTTCAGTTCGCTTTTACCATTCACAGCGTATGGTCGCCCGACTGCGTGAGCAGTAATACCAGCTATAATATCCCTGTGCGTGAGGATTACGATTGGGTGATAAGCAATTTTCCAAACCAGGAGCGTCAGAAAAATATGCGCGAATTCATGGAAAAGAATGTGTACCCGTTTTTTGAAGGTAACGCCAAACCCGGATCGGTTTTGTAATTGCACCTGTAAACCTAAAGCCATCGCATGCCTCAATCCATTCAAACAGAAAGATCATATGGTAAATTACCTGTGGAAAAAGCATGGGTGATGAGTATCCGCTTGCTCGATTGGCTCGATGAGCAGCATAGTAAAGGGTTAAGCTCCCTGGTGTTTTATCCCGGCATACTTCAATGGGATGCTTCAGGCAGCAGTATGACTATTGCTGAAGTTAAAATTTTTGACCAGGCAGCAGATTTGCCTTCACCTTACATAGCACCTGAGGAAACCGGGCGCATTGCCGCACTACCCGATTACCGGAGCGATTATTACAGGTTAGGCATAATATGGTACGAATTATTTACCGGGCAGCCTCCATTTACCGGCAGTGACCCGGTGCATGTTGTATGGCAGCACCTGGCTGAAAATCCGGCAGCTCCGGTAATTTTCAATCCACAAATTGGTGTGGCACTTTCAGCCATCATCATGAAGTTGCTGGCAAAAAACCAGGCCGAAAGGTACCAGTCAGCGGATAGTATCCGGCACGACTGGGAAAAAGCCTTTGCTTTATACGACCAGGGCAATGTTAGCGAAATATTCGAACTGGGGACCACTGACTTCCCAAAGCATTTTTCGTTTCCTGACGAACTCATTGGGCGGGATGAAGAAATGGCAGAAGCCATGGACTGTGTAAAAGCTCTTTCGCAGCAACCCAGGCGCGGCTTGTTATGGATAGAAGGCGAGGAGGGAAGCGGCAAATCTTTTTTTATCCGGCAGCTCGAAAACAAAATAAAGCAGGATAACCCGATTGTTGTGAGCAGTAATTTTCGCGACGATGGAACTTTGCCCTATAACAGCATTAAGCTTGTATTCGAACAATTATGTGTGGTGCTTTTAAACGGCCCTGAGGCCAGCAAGGAGAGGCTAAAACTACAACTGGAAGAAGTACTGGGCACCAATGTAAATGTTTTGACCGATTTTGTGCCGCTTTGGGGTGAGTTGCTCAGCAAAAGCCAGTCGGCACCATCACTTGGTGCTCAGGAAACCCAAAACCGGCTGGCGTATGTACTGATCAGCGTTCTGGCGGCCTTCGCGAAACCCGGGCATTCCGTAAACCTGGTGATTGAAGACATTCATCTTGCTCCGCCACAAACGTTGAGGCTGCTTACTATCCTGCTCGATGAACCACAACTCCGGTACTGTTTATTCATTCTCACGGCCCGCGACAACACGCCAGCTTCTGCTGAATTGAATACCTGGCTGGAGAATGTAATGTCGAATAAAGGCTTAGAACTGAGGCGTATCAGGTTCGGTGCTTTGCATGCTGATGCTATTGCCCGTTTTTTTGCACGTTCCAGTTTCGATAACGAAATTATAAGTGAGCTTGCCGAAATTGTGGTTCGTAAAACCGGGGGCGTACCCTTTTTTATCAGGCAACTGATGGAAACTGCATCTTCGTCAGGCTGCCTGTTGCCCGATGCTGGCAAAAAAATATGGACTGTAAACCAGCGAAGTTTTGCCGCGCTCGACATTACCG
>CAYNVK010000333.1:0-4080 GCA_964400395.1 uncultured Lentimicrobiaceae bacterium
GCGAAGGAAACTACCAGATTATTAAAGCCAAGGTTCCCCTGGCCGAAATGAACCGTTACTCAACCGCACTGAGCTCGCTTACATCAGGCAGCGGTACCTATTCGCTGGCATTTGGCGAATATGCCCAGGTTCCACCCGATGTACAGACCGCCTTGCTTAAAGCTTACGAAGAGCAGGAAAAAGAAGAGGAATAGTTTTCATAACTTTTCGTTTTATAAAAAATACCCCGGCTTTTGGGCCGGGGTTTTTTATTGGACAAATTCCTTTACTTTTGCACCCGCTCATGAAAAAAACCAAAAGCAAATATTATGTAGTGTGGCAAGGCCATACAGCCGGCATTTACGACTCGTGGGATAAATGCAAAAAGCAGGTTGATGGTTATGCCGCCGCCAAATACAAAAGCTTTGATACGCTGGAGGAAGCCAACCGGGCCTTTAGCAGCAATGCCTGGGCCTACCTTGGAAAAAACGTGAAACCGGCTGTTAATAAGGAGTTGCTTATAAAACACGGCCAGCCGATTAAGGAAGCACTTTGCGTGGATGCCGCATGCAGTGGTAACCCCGGCATACTCGAATACCGCGGTGTGTACCCGGCAACAGGGCAGGAAATTTTTCGTCGTGGCCCATTCCCCGAGGGCACAAACAACATTGGCGAGTTCCTGGCCATTGTTACCGGGCTGGCCTGGCTCAAAAAAAACAATATTTCGTTACCACTTTACAGCGATTCGCGCAATGCCATCTCGTGGGTCGAACAAAAAAGCTGCAAAACTAAACTGCCACGGAATAAAAAAAATGAAGAACTTTTCGACCTTGTCGATCGGGCAGAGGAATGGCTGATAAATAATTCGTACAGCACCCGCATCCTGAAATGGGAAACCAAAGCCTGGGGCGAAATTCCAGCCGATTTCGGAAGAAAATAACAGTTTTTAACAAGGCATAAACAGCATTGTAACCAGGCAATTCGGTCGGCATAAGCGTAACAGCGGGGCTTTGGGGCAATAATTATCTGCAAAACAAGTGTTTGTTATTTAAAATAGGATTTTGTAATTTTGCGCCCCTCAATTTAATAATGACCTCCGTGAACCGCCTCAAAGAATATGCTATTCAGTTTGTTGGGCTCGAACCCGGGAACCATCAGTATGAGTTTGAGGTAAACGATTCGTTCTTTGAGCATTTTGAGTTTTCGCAGATTCAGCAAGGCCAGGTACATGTTACCGTTGATCTTGAAAAAATGGAACGAATGATGATTTTTAACATCGCATTCCAGGGCGAAGTGCAGGTTACCTGCGATCGCTGTACCAACGAATTCTACACCCCGGTGGCCGATGAGCAGCAACTCATCGTGAAACTGGGCGCCGAATATATAGAGGAAAGTGAAGATGTGGTTGTGATCCCTGAAACGGATTATCAGTTCGACCTGTCGACCTACATTTATGAGTTCATACACCTGGGCCTGCCGGCACGCCTGCTTCACCCCGACGATGAAAACGGCAACAGCACCTGCGATCCCGAAATGCTCCGCCTGCTCGAAAAGCTTGCCCCCGCCGGAACTGTTGATCCACGTTGGGAAGCGCTCAAAAAACTGAAAACTGAAGAATAAACAAGTAGAAATAAACATAAAAACAAAATACAATGCCAAATCCTAAACACCGGTTTTCCAAAACCAGATCGGCTAAACGCAGAACCCATTATAAACTGGAAGCTCCAACTTTCATTATTTGCTCAAACTGTGGCACTTCGGTACTTTACCACCGCGTATGCCCCGAGTGTGGTTACTATAAAGGCCGCCTCGCTATTGAGAAAAATACAACCGCATAGTTTTGCCTGCAAAAGGGCATATCATGTTTAGCAAAAGATTCTTTAAATGAGAATCGGATTAGATGTTATGGGAGGCGATTTTGCGCCGGTAGCTGCCATTGATGGAGCTATACTTGCTGCAAAAGAGCTTTCATCCAGCGACAAAATCATCCTGATTGGTCCTGAAGACGTAATACGTTCGTTACTTCACGAACGTGGTTGCGATGCTTCTACCTTTGGTATTGTGCATGCCCCCGATGTAATCGAAATGGGCGAGCATGCTACCAAAGCATTGTCGCGTAAACCCGAATCCAGCATTAACGTTGGATTTCACATGTTAAAACATAAAAAGATCGATTCTTTCGCCAGTGCCGGTAACAGCGGCGCCATGCTGGTGGGATCCATCTTCAGCGTTAATACCATACAGGGAATTGCCCGCCCTTGTACTTCCGCCATTATACCGCAGGAAGACGGGGGCTTCAGCCTGCTGGTCGACGTTGGGACCAACCCCGATGCCAAATCGGATGTTTTTTACCAGTTTGGTTTAATCGGCTCCATTTATGTTCAAAATGTGTATCGTGTCAATAACCCAAGGGTAGCATTGCTTAATATCGGGCACGAAGAGGAAAAAGGCAACCTTACCACACAGTCGGCTTTTCACCTGATGAAGGATTCGAAAGATTTCAATTTCGTTGGGAATATTGAAGGCCGCGACCTTTTGATGAATAAGGCTGACGTAATTGTTTGCGATGGTTTTACCGGGAATATCATCCTGAAACTTATTGAATCCTTTTATTCAATCAGCGCAAAGCGTAACATTCAGGATGAATATTTTAGCAGGCTGAATTACGAGAACTATGGCGGAACCCCGGTACTTGGGGTTAATGGTGCAGTGGTAATCGGACATGGCATTTCCAATGATATCGCCATCAAAAATATGGTGCTGCTCGGCCGCGATGTGTATAAAGCGAAAATAGCTACCAAAATTAAACAAGCCATTCTGAACCTCACCGGAGGTTTTATAGTGGAATAAGACTTCCGTGCCCAGGTCCTGGACAGGATGCAAACCCGGTTTTCGATAAACCGGTTGCAAAGAGTACTTTTCAAAACTGGAAAACAAGAACTTATGACAAAAATCAGAGCCGCAATTACCGGGATAGCCGGATATGTACCGGAATATATACTCAATAATGAAGAACTCAGCCGGATGGTTGATACCACCGACGAATGGATCATGACACGTATCGGGATCCGCGAACGACATATTCTGAAAGGGGAAGGACTTGCTACTTCCGATATGGGAGCCGAAGCCGTTAAACAGCTTTTAGCCAAAACAAATACTACCCCCGACGAAGTCGACCTGCTGATCTGCGCTACTGTTACCCCTGATATGATGTTCCCGGCAACGGCCAATATTATCAGCGATAAGTGTGGAATCACCAACGCTTTCAGCTACGATATGAATGCTGCCTGCTCCAGTTTCCTGTATGCACTCACTGTTGGACAGAAATTTGTTGAGTCGGGTACACACAAAAAAGTAATTATTGTTGGCGCCGATAAAATGTCGTCCATTACCGATTATACCGATCGTGCCGTTTGCCCTCTTTTTGGCGATGCCGCTGCCGCTCTCATGCTCGAACCTACTACCGAAGAGGTTGGATTAGTGGATTCAATTTTCCATACCAACGGGGTAGGCCGCCAGCACCTGCATATGAAAGCCGGCGGATCACTGAAACCTGCTTCGCACGAAACCGTTGATGCCCGCGAACATTTTATTTACCAGGAAGGACAGGCCGTATTCAAATGGGCTGTGTCGAAAATGGCAGATGTTTCGGTTGAAATGATGGAAAAACATAACCTGAAACCCGAAGAACTGGCATGGCTGGTGCCACACCAGGCCAATATGCGTATTATTGATGCCGTTGCCAACCGCATGGGTCTTGAAAAAGAAAAGGTAATGATTAACATCGAACGTTACGGTAACACAACATCAGCTACAATTCCGCTCTGTATCTGGGAATGGGAATCGAAATTGCGAAAAGGCGATAATATCATCCTGGCCGCTTTTGGCGGTGGCTTTACCTGGGGATCGACTTACCTGAAATGGGCATATGACCCGAAGTAGGACGCGTTGACGGCCTGCTGTTGCAATGGAAGGGCGAAGGGGAGAGATGGAGAAGGGGAGACACGGGGACACGGAGAAATGGAGACATGGAGAAGGGGGGACACGGAGAGGTGTAAAAATCAGTTGATTTTCAATATATAGAATAAAGCCCTGCCGTAT
>CAYNVK010000333.1:4090-4613 GCA_964400395.1 uncultured Lentimicrobiaceae bacterium
AGAGATGGAGAAGGGGAGACGCGGAGCGAGGGTGAAAATAGGAGCCACAGAAAATATTAAATCAGACCCTGCCGGATTGGCGGGGTTTTTCTTTTATCGCGGTGCTGATCCAATCCATGTGAAATCGCTGAAAACAACCGAAACCGCATCCTCGTATTCGCCGAAGCTATTTACTTTTTTTACCTGTTTAAACACCTTGTGCGGGTCGTTGAACGATTCAGCCAGGTAATGCCAGTATTCTTTTAAATTACCCAGCACCGAGAGGTTGTCGTTTTTTTGTTTCCGGTAAGCATGGTACAGTTCTGCGATAAACTGGCTGATATGAGTGTGCTCGTTTTCCGGTAATGGAAGGCCTTTGATCCGTGCCGGCAGGAAAGGATCCGAGAGTAAACCGCGGCCAATCATATAAGTGCTGATACCCGGAAACCGGGCATTGATTTGTCTGAAATTTTCAGGCGTAAATATATCGCCATTATAAACTACGGGCGCTTCTATCACCGAAATTGCTTTTTCAAAAGCTACT
>CAYNVK010000334.1:0-4594 GCA_964400395.1 uncultured Lentimicrobiaceae bacterium
CCAGTCGTTTGGCGTAATTCCCGGCATATCTGTTATATCACCTGGATTTCTCCACCTGTCCAGGACCGTTGCAGCCTGGTTCATTGACAGCGCCATCGATTCCGTTAAAATACGGGTCGCATTCATTATTTCGTTGCTGGCTACGCCCTGGATGAAAAGATCGAGCGTAAAATTTTTGTAGGTAAATGAGTTGGTTAAGCCGTAAATGAAATTGGGATTTGCATCTCCGATTATGCCGGTACTGTCGGCCGATCCATCTGCTGTTTTCAGGTACCTGATGTTACCCGTTGCAGGATCAACACCTTGCGAATATTTCCCATACAACGATCCAAGCGGTTTCCCTTCCTGAACCACAGCCGTATTAAACTGGTCGCCTGCAGGATTTATCGCTCCTGTATGAATGGTGTTCCCGATAATGCTTAACACTTTGTTCCTGTTGAAAGAAATATTGAAGTCAGTATTCCATCTGAAGTCGGAGCTGACAATGTTTTTTGAACTAACCTGGAATTCGACCCCTTTATTTTCGAGGCTGCCTGCATTTTGCAGTGCTGTTGAAAATCCCGTGCTTGTTGGTTGCGGAACTTCCAGTAAAAGATCAGTTGTTTTCTTGTAATACCAGTCGGCAGTAAGCATAATCCGGTTGTCTAAAATTCCCAGGTCAAATCCTAAATCCAACTGCGATGTTTTTTCCCACCGAAGATCGCTGTTTTCGAGGGTAGAAGGTGTAAAAGCAGTATGAAGTTCGCCACCTATGAGGTATTTGTTACTGATAGTGTCAACAATTCCATACCAGGCATAAGGCGCAGCCCTGTCGTTTCCAACAATTCCCCAGCCGGCACGTATTTTCAGTTCGCTGAGAACGTTATTGTCTTTCAGGAATTCTTCCTGCGAAACTCTCCAACCCGTTGAGAAGGAAGGGAAATAACCCCAGCGATTTTCGGCTGAAAACTGTCCGGAACCGTCGGCCCTGAAATTGGAGGTGAGAAAATACTTATCCTTGTACGAATAATTTACGCGGCCAATAAAGGATTCGTGCGATTTTTGCACAAACTCAGGAATAGGCAGACTTTGCACTGCGCCTGAACCAACATCGGTATTCCCGTTACTGGCCCGGCTGAAATCGTGCGATGACCGGTACAGGTTATCCGTGGTTTCTCTCGACACAATAAAACCGGCCATAAGGTCAATATTATGGTCCTGAATTTTCTTGATATAGGTAGCTGTATTCTCTGATACCCAGTAACTGTAGTCATAATCGCTTTGGCTTGCAAGTCCCTTCATCGACTTTCCATACCTGGTTTGTACCGAATCCTGGAAGGATTTAAAAGTTCCTACTGCACTTTCGAAACCATACAATGATTTTAGTGTAAGACCTTCAAACACTTTAGCTTCAATATAGGCATTTCCATGAAGCCTGTCGTTACTGTATAATTGATCCGGCTGGTAAACTGTCGATACCGGATTTTCCAGGTCATTGATAAAAGGGCTGCGGGCATACATCTCAGGATTTTCAGGATCCCTTATGCCGATATTGGGAATTGTGGTATAGAGCCTTGTAATTACACCATTCCTGTTATTCTCCGAAACGGAAACGTCCTTCCAGTTGTTGTAGGCAAGGCTGGTTCCTATTTTAAATACTTTAGATATCTGGTGATCAACGTTAGCTTTAAAAGTTGCTCTTTTTACACTATTGTTGAGCACAATACCGTTCTGGTCGACCCAGGAACCGGAAAAGTAGTAGTTGGTTTTTTGAGTACCACCTGTTGCCGACAACTGGTAATTCTGCGAAAGCGCATTCCGGAATATTTCGTCCTGCCAGTTGGTATTCAAATTATATTTATTCCAGAATTCAGGGTCATCCGTTTCTCCCAATTCGATGGCGAGGTCTTTAAACTGGCTGCCGTTAAGTACATCCATTTTTTTCCAGGCCTGCGACAGCGTGAGCGAAGTGGTAAAATCCAGTTTCAGTTTCTGAACTTTACCGCGCCTGGTTGTGATTAATACAACTCCGTTAGCACCGCTGCTACCATAAATGGCTGCTGAGGATGCATCTTTAAGTACCGTGAAACTTTCGATATCGGAAGGATTGATATCATTGGTGTTATAGGTTTGAACACCATCGACAATATAAATAGGATCGCTGCCCGAGGTGATGGAAGATGTTCCGCGTACCCGAATTGAAAACCCGGCCTGGGGCTGTCCTGACGAACGAATTACCTGGACGCCTGCTGCTTTACCTTCGAGCGAATATCCAAACTGCGTATTCGGCCTGTCCTTCAATTCTTTAGAGGATACAATGGCAATGGAACCGGTAATATCTTTTTTCTGCTGGGTACCATACCCCATAACCACCACTTCGCTTAAGTTAGTGGCTGATTCCTTTAAGGTTACGCCTAATTGAGTCCTGCCGGAAACAGGTACTTCAACTGATTCGAATCCAATAAACGAAAACACGAGGGTTCCGCTGGAAGGAGCTGAAATGGTGAAAGTTCCGTCAGCTGCTGAGGTGGTTCCGTTTGTTGTTCCTTTCACAAAAATACTTACGCCAGGTAGGGTAGAACCATCGTTCGATTTTACATTACCTTTTACATTGATGTTCTGGGCAACTGCGGCGATTTGCGCAATCATGAACAAAAACGCCGTGAGGTAAAGCGTCTTTTTTCTCAGGATTGACACCAGATTAATTGGTAGTTTTTTTTTCATTGGTTTGGGTTTTGGTTGGTCATGCTTGTTATAATTACTGATAATGAATTTGGTAGCCACATAAGAAGTTATTTCAGGGCTTTACCTTTATAGACAATAAATTTTCTCTTCAGTATTAGGTTAAGCCAAAGATATATATAGATTATTCGATGCATGTATGGATTTGCGTATTATATTCTTCAAATTGCGCATTTATATTTCTGCACTTAATGTGAATTTTGTTAGTGATAAAATCGCTAATGGATGGGAGTGGCTTTTTGAAAAAAATACTGACAGGTGTATGATAATTGTTGATATCCTGTGCGTTAAGCAGATGCAATAGAACGTTGTAGTCTCATAATTTAAATGAAGATAGCACTTAAATACATTTTTCAGAACGCGGATAAGTATTTCTGATCCTTATCGCCGGGTAAATAATCAGTTGCCTGTGAGATGTTTTTTCCTGTATTCAATGGGCGTACAGCCTTTTACCTGTTTGAACTGGCGTGAAATGTTCTTGCTGTTTTCAAATCCTGATTCAAGCGCAATTTCAAATATGGTTTTATCAGTTTCAAGGAGCCTTTGAGCGAATTTCTGAATCTGAAGATTATATATGTATTTATAAACACCGGTGCCGGTTGTCTCGAGAAATCGTTTTTCGAGTGCACGGCGCGAAAGAGGAACCTCTTTCAGCACATCAGTTACATTGATCCTGTTGTCGATATTTTTATGAATAAATTTGAGTGCCCGGGCAATGTATTTATCATTCGCCGATGCTATATCTGTCGACTGCCTTGTTATTACCTGTGTGGGTTGTACCAGTATGTCGTAGTGTTGGGTAATCTGCCCGGTAATCATCATATCCATCAGCCTGGCGGCTTCGTAACCTCCTTTTTCAGTATCCAGATCAATACTCGACAAAGGCGGATCCGATAAATTGCAGGTCATTTTATCATTATCAACGCCCAGTACGGCAATCTCCTCCGGTATCTGAATTTTGGCGTGTTTGCAGGCTTCGGTGATATGCTGTCCGCGTTCGTCGTCGCAGGTCATTATGGCTATTGGTTTTGGCAGCGACTGCAACCACTGGCTCAACGCCGATGGTTTGTAATGCCACAGCTCCCTCGAAGGAGCCTGTTCGTTATCAAAATAGTGAACCTCGTAACCGAGTGAGTTCAGGTGATTTTCGAAGCCTTCGGATCGCTCACGCGACCAGACTATATTTTTGAATCCATAAAATCCAAAATTCCGGAAACCCTTTTCCAGGAAATATTCAGCGCCCATTTTCCCGGCTTCGAAATAGCCGCCGGTGATATTCGGGATATCCGAAAAACGTTCTTTAAAATCTTCAACGATCAGGGAAATTCCGGCATCAAGAATTTTTTTAATATCCAGATCATTATACAACTGGGCGATAATGCCATTGGCACCCCATTCTTTGGCAAAATCCACAATGCCTTCCATGCCCAGCGTTTCACGATAGAAAAGCGGCATGCGGCAAAAAATCCAGGGCCCTTGCTCCTTCGAATACTTCACAACCCCTTTCATCAGGTTTTGACCATATTCCTCCGAAATGTCAATCAGTAAGATGATTTTATGCATTTTCCCAATTCCAGTAACAAGCAAATCTAAATCAAAATTCTCTACTTTCTGTCATTTATCTTTAGCCTGGTTTCAGAACCGGCACTTACGTTGTTTAAAAGGCTCCGATGCTGCACAATCTGAAATTTAATTTCGAACCGTATCTTCCTGCGTCTGTTTTCCGGCCCGGTTTCAAAAAGTCTTATTCGTAACCAGCGGCTTCGCCCAGATGCCAATACTGAAAATGTACCCTAGCGTAACAAAGAGCAACAACATTGAGAATCTGAGTCCTGTAAACTCGCCTATAGCGCCAATAACCAGGGGCATTACG
>CAYNVK010000335.1:0-4592 GCA_964400395.1 uncultured Lentimicrobiaceae bacterium
CAGGAAGGCACGTATCCGCTGCCTGAGGCCCAGCTCGACCGGTTTATGTTCAACATCTGGCTGGGTTACCCCTCGATGGCGGAGGAAATACAGGTGGTAAAAAACACAACCACACAGCACACTGCTACGCTCAGGGTGGTACTGAATGCCGAAGAAATAAAATATTTCCAGGACCTGATCCGCCGTATACCGGTGGCTGATAACGTGTACCAATACGCAGTAAAACTGGCCTCGGTTACCCGGCCGGGCACACCTATGGCACATGCCTGGGCCAACAACTACCTCACCTGGGGTGCCGGTCCCAGGGCATCGCAATACATGATTTTAGGCGCCAAAACCCATGCCGCTGTAAACGGGAAATACTCACCCGATATAGAAGATGTGCAGGCCGTAGCTACTTCGATACTTCGCCATCGTATCGTGCGCAATTACAAAGCCGAAGCCGAAGGAATAACAGCCGAAGATATCGTGAATGAGCTTTTAAAACTGGGCTAATACGCAAGCATTAAAAGACGGATTGCAGGCTTAATTTTTAAACTTGTCCCCGAACAAATCATCCTTAAATCAGTTTTTATATTTGCAAAGCAAATTGAACTGATTGCATAAAAATGTGATTATCTTTGTAAGAAATAAATAGTTAAACCAATAAAACCAATAATTTAAATGGCTGTATTAGTAGGAAAAAAAGCACCTCAGTTTGAGGCTGACGCCGTGATTAACGGAGGCGAATTTGTTGAGAAATTTTCTCTCGCCCAGTATATCGGCAAAAAACATGTAGTATTTTTCTTTTACCCGCTCGATTTCACTTTTGTTTGCCCCACCGAAATCATTGCATTTCAGGACAAACTCGATGAATTCGAAAAACGCAATGTACAAGTGGTTGGCTGCTCGGTCGACAGCAAATTTTCGCATTGGGCATGGCTCAATACCGAAAAAAACGCAGGTGGAATTAAAGGCGTTACCTTCCCGCTTGTAAGCGACCTTTCAAAAACCATTTCCGAAAATTACGATGTACTTGCAGGTGAATGGGAATATGACGAAGACGAAGATTATGTAGAATTTAATGGCGAAGCCGTGGCTTACCGCGGACTTTTCCTGATCGACAAACAAGGTATTGTTCGTCACCAGGTAGTAAACGACCTGCCCTTAGGCCGTAGTGTTGACGAAGCCCTCCGCATGGTTGATGCCCTGCAGTTCTTCGAAGAAAACGGTGAAGTTTGCCCTGCCGACTGGCACAAAGGCGACGAAGGAATGAAAGCTACCTCCGAAGGTGTAGCCGAATACCTGAGCAAACACTAATATACTGTTGCAGATTTTGTAAAACCGGCCTTGTGCCGGTTTTTTGCTTTTTAGCCGATAGCATACCATTTTTATAAACCTCCTCTCAGGTTTGCTCATTCTTCTTGGGCAACGTCACGCCACCCAGCCTGTCGGCCCAGTTTTCGGGAAATCCGTCAAAATATCTGGTCCAGCTCCGGCCATATTTACGATAATACCATTTGCTGTATAAAACCCGCATTACCGAAGGAATACCCACCACCAGCAGGTAAAGCGGGCCCAGCATTGCCGATTGCCGGGCATGCCCGTATTCGTGCATCCGGCAGTCGTTGGTAAGCTCAGCGAAACGATTGCCTGCGGGTGTCCAGAAAATAAACCAGCCCAGGCTTACCCCTGTTTTTCTTGTTTCGATAAAAACCCGGTATTTTTCGGAGTTAACATGCACCATCATTTGCCGGGTTTTCATCCAGGCATAAACAATAAGCCCCACGATTATCTGTGGAAACTCCCAGGCAAAAAGAAGTACCGGTATCATAACCGAAGATATTTTTTTCACCAGCATTTCAATAATTATTCAACTGATATTATTCAATATCCATACCCAGCCAGGCTTCGAGAGTTGCGATTACAACTACCCTTTGCTCAGGGCTGAGGGTGGCAATATTGGCGCCATGGGTTCCGCCGGCTTTTACCATTTTTAAGCTACCGCTGCCGGGTTTTATCTCCGCCGCCGTTGCTCCCCAGGGATCGGCTTCGCCATAAATATAAATCATATGCTGAGGGCCTGAAGCCATAAATTTCTTCAATTTCGACTGGTACGACGGGTCCCATTCCACCGGAACACCCTGGGGCACAAATGCCGAATTGGGATAATCCTTGTTTTTCAGGTATTTTTTGAAAGGCTTTTCATCGTACTCGTAATAGCCGAGCTGGGTATAAAACTGGTAATTGGCTGCTTCGTAAGGCTTTGCAGCATCGGTGTACCAGAAAGGCGATACGATATTCATGAGGTAAAGCGCCATTTTTTCGGCAGTAGTGGTGCTTAGGTCGGGTAGCTTGCTGGCATCGGCTGTATATTGCCAGAACGAAAACGGGAATTCAAGCACCGAATAATCATAAGCCGATTCGGCATCGATGGTGGTGAATTTCAATCCATATTTCTCCGAAGTAGCCTGCCACAGCGGCAGGATGGATTTTTTATTTTTCAGCAGGTACAGCTGGATGTCCAGGATATGTTTCCGCTGTTCGGCAGTGCCTACAGTTTTAAAATGCTTATCAATCCGTTTATCAAGCCTGGCATAGTTTATCGGGGCCACATAGGGAATGCTTACATCCACATCATCAGGATAAAAAACCTTGTACTCGGTGCAGGTTTGCCCGCCTTTGCTTACGCCCGAAGTAATCCATTTGCCGGTAAAAAACTTCCCGAAAAGGGTACGGATATAATGATAATCGGCGGCATCCTGTTCTGCATTCAGGTATTTCCAGTCGAGCGGACTGGGCACTGATTGACCAAAGTAACGATGCTCAACATACAACTGGTTTGCCTTTAAAAGCTTTGTGGGCTCAGTAACCGTATTGGGTGTAACCCATTCGGCGCCATAGCCTTCGGTTTCCATAACCACAGGCCTGTCGGTGCCTGCAAAGCCTACAAAAATCCGCTGTTTAAATTGCTGCCCGCCCGGGTTGTTATGATCCACGGCCTGGGGAAGCATCAGTATATAAAATTCCTTAAAAGCGGAAGTGTCTTTTTTAACGATTTCGGCACCAGGAATGGCTTTCAGAAACCGGTACAACTGGCTGTCCTGCGCAACGGAAAGCAGAGGCAGTATAACAAATGCAAGGATCAGGATACGCAGGGATTTCATAAAATTAAAATTAAGTGTGACTTGCAAAAATATTCATTTCATCTCATTTGCCATCACCCTAATGAAAATCTCTTTTTTAATACCTTTGCCGTAGAGGTTCGATTTATGATTTACAAGGTACCCTGCCTGCTGACGCAGTCAGGCAGGAATTTACGATTGGGCTTGAACTAACTGAAAAGTATAATTTTGAAAGTTGAGATAAATTAAAAATCGCAAATCTTCAATCGTAATTCTGAATTCGTAAATCGTAAATCGTAAATCGTAATTCGTCAATCATCAATAATCAATCCCCAATCATCAATCCCCAATCGTAAATCGTCAATCGTCAATCCTCCTCCCCCATGATCCTCCCCCGCGAAGAAGCCCTCGGATTGCTTCGGAAATATGTAAAAAATGAAAAAATGATTGCGCACAGCCTGGCTTCGGAAGCGGTGCTGAGCGCGCTGGCTGATCACCTGGGCCGCAACAGGGAAGCCTGGGCACAGGCCGGACTGCTCCACGACCTGGATGTGGAAGTTACCAATGCTGATGCTTATACGCATGGGCCTGAAGGTGCACGCTGGCTGGCCGAAATGGGTGTGGATGCCGATATTGTGGATACCATCGCCATGCACAACGAAATGGCCACCGGCAAGGAACGTACCACCGAATTTCAACATGCGCTGGCCGCCGGCGAAACTATTACCGGTTTAATTATGGCAACGACCCTGGTGTATCCCGACAAAAAAATTGCTTCGGTGAAAACTAAATCGGTAACCAAGCGCATGAAAGAAAAGGCTTTTGCGGCTTCGGTAAAACGCGAAAATATTCTGGAGTGCGAACAAATCGGCATTCCGCTCGATACTTTTGCTACTATTGCCATTGCTGCCATGTGCGAAATTGCGGATGAAATTGGCTTATAGCATAGTGTTTGCGGCCACAGCCGGGCAATCCTGGTTTTATTGTGCCACCGCATTCCATGAGAATCTAACCGCTACATAACCGCCTGAATCAATAAATATAGTCCCTGCATGTACTATTTATAACCCGGCTTGCGTTACTATAACGCCAGCCGGAATTCAAACCTAAGTTGCCTGGCATAAAGCATTATATCAAACCTATGATAAAAAAATTACTCGATAGAATCCCGGCTTTTATTAAAAACAAGTACTTCATTACCACGGTAGTTTTCCTGGTGCTGATGATTTTCCTCGACAGGAATAACCTTATTTCGCAGTACAAGCTGAGGAAAGAACTTAACGGACTGCGCGAAGAACTCCGGTTTTACCGCGAACAGGCAGCAAAGGACAGCATTGAGCTGAACCGCCTGTTGAGCGACTCACTTGAACTCGAAAAACTGGGCCGCGAAAAATATATGATGAAACGCGACAGCGAAGATATCTATATCATTGTCCGCCGGCCGGCTGTAAAAAAATAGACTTTTACAGGCCTGGGCCGGTGAGCCGG
>CAYNVK010000336.1:0-4584 GCA_964400395.1 uncultured Lentimicrobiaceae bacterium
TCACTGTCCGAAAAATTCATCTGGCATCCATAAGTCTCTATATAGGATTTCTTTTTTACTTCCACGTTTATGATTCAATTTTACCGGTAAATACAGTTTTTTTTAAGCCAACAAATTTACAACAAAATCAGGTACAAAAACGGATGTTTATATGACTGTATTACAGTAACATATATCGTTTTTAAATACAATTTTCTGCATACCGGAGGGCTCCTGATAAAACTAATTAATAAGGTATGCGTATCAAAATCTCGATTTGGTTTTAATTTTATTGCGTTACTTTGCAGTCGGTTTTATGGATATAATCAAAAAAAGTATGAGTAAAAATCTTGTTATAGTTGAGTCACCGGCAAAGGCCAAAACCATCGAAGGCTATCTTGGTAAGGATTTTACAGTGAAATCCAGTTTTGGACATGTGCGTGATTTGTCGACCAAAGAGTTGGGTATTGAGGTAAATAACCACTTCAATCCGGTGTACGAAGTGATGCCCGATAAAAAGAAAGTGATTGCCGAACTTAAAAAACTGGTCGACAGCGCTGAAACCGTATGGCTTGCAACTGACGAGGACCGCGAGGGGGAAGCCATTTCGTGGCACCTGGCGGAAGTGTTAAAACTGGATATCCATAAAACGAACCGAATCGTTTTTCACGAAATCACAAAAAACGCCATTACCGAAGCCATAAAATCGCCGCGCCGCATTGATCAGAACCTGGTAAATGCCCAGCAAGCCCGCAGGGTGCTCGACCGCCTGGTAGGTTTTGAGCTTTCGCCCATACTCTGGAAAAAGGTTAAACCCTCACTCTCAGCCGGCCGCGTGCAAAGTGTGGCAGTAAGGCTTATTGTTGAGCGCGAAGAGGATATCCGCAAATTCGAATCTACGTTTGCTTATAAAGTGAGTGGCTTGTTCGAAGTAAACAACGAAAAAGGGAGTGCCACTTTTAAGGCCGATCTGCCTAAAAGATTCCCCACGCTTGACGAAGCCAAAGCGTTTCTCAATTTATGCAGCAAAGCTACTTTCTCTGTAGCAGATGTTGAAAAGAAACCGGGCAAACGATCGCCCGCGCCTCCGTTTACCACCTCCACCCTGCAGCAGGAAGCCAGCCGCAAACTTGGTTTCTCGGTTAGCCGAACCATGACTGTGGCCCAGCAGCTTTACGAAAGTGGAAAAATAACCTACATGCGTACCGACTCGGTTAATTTGTCGCAAACCGTTATGGGTATGGCAAAAGAAGAAATCACAACGCAGTTTGGAGCCGGTTACCATAAATCGCGGCAGTTTGCTACCAAAAGCAAGGGTGCGCAGGAAGCACACGAAGCCATCCGCCCAACCTACATGAGCAGTACTACCATTGAAGGTGATGCTTCGCAGAAACGCCTGTACGACCTGATATGGAAACGCACCATTGCTTCGCAGATGGCTGATGCGATACTCGAAAAAACCAATATCAACATAAACCTATCCAACAGCAACGAACAATTTGTTGCCGTTGGTGAAGTGATAAAATTCGATGGATTCCTGAAAGTGTATATGGAATCGACTGACGAGGATACCGAGCAAACCGAAGGTCTGCTGCCACCGGTAACCAAAGGCGAAAAACTGGGAATGCATCATATTGAAGCCGTTCAGAAATTTACTTCCAGCCAGCCCCGGTACACCGAAGCCAGCCTGGTGAAAAAACTGGAAGAACTGGGCATAGGCCGACCTTCTACCTACGCACCAACCATTTCGACCATCATCAAGCGCGAGTACGTGGTAAAAGAGGATCGCGACGGAAACACCCGCGACATAAAACAACTTATGCTCAAAGACGGAAAAATTAAAGAAACCGTGAAGCATGAGAAATTTGGATATGAGAAATCGAAACTTTTCCCTACCGATATAGGCGAACTGGTAACCCGGTTCCTGCAGCAATATTTCGACGATATTATGGATTACAACTTTACGGCCAGCGTAGAGAAGGAATTCGACGAAATTGCCGACGGGCTCAAAGCCTGGAACCTGATGATAGGCGAATTTTACACGCCGTTCCATAAAAAAGTAGTCGAAACCCTCGAAACCGGCGAAAAAGCCAAAGGCGAAAAACTGCTGGGTAAGGATCCGAACTCGGGCCAGAATATTTATGTGTGCTGGGACGTTATGGGGCTATTGCCCAGATCGGTGAAACCGATTCGCCTGATAAGCCTAAATTTGCCGGGCTTCGCAAAGGACAAACCCTCGAAAACATTACCCTCGAAGAAGCCATTAAACTCTTTGATTTCCCGCGCTTGTTAGGCCAGTTCGAAGATTCCGATGTTACCGTAGCCATCGGCCGTTTCGGGCCATATGTGCTCCACCAGTCGAAATTCTGCTCGCTGAAAAGCACCGACGATCCGGCTACCATTACCATCGAAAGAGCTATTGAGCTGATTGAAGCCAAACGAACCGAAAATGCCAACCGCACCATCAAAACCTTCGCCGAAAGGCCGGATGTGCTGGTGCTGAACGGCCGCTTTGGTCCATACATCGCCATTGGAAAAAACAATATAAAAATTCCCAAAGGTACCGATCCGGCAACGCTCACACTTGAAGATTGCCTGAAGCTTGCTGACGCACCGGCGCCGGCTAAAAAGAAATTTGTACCCCGCGGAAAAAAATAAGTACCTGCTTTTAAAATAATTGCATCGCAAAACTGCCTGTGCCCATTCCATAGCCTGGTTGCCAGTTTTAACTTATAACACAAATACATGCATATCTCCAGCTACTTTAAACCGGTTCAGGATATTACGCTGCCACAGGTTGCAGCACATAAAGGTAAACGACTGGGCGAAGTTTTCGTGACATATACGCCCGAGAACGGTTTCCCCGAACTTGCTGATATTGATATTGCAATTATTGGAGTTGACGAAGACCGCAATGCTGTTGATAACCAGGGTTGCGGAATGGCTTCGCTGAGTGTGCGCGAATACCTGTACCGGCTGCTGCCCGGCAATTACAAAACGCGGGTTGCCGACCTGGGCGATATTATGCGGGGCAATTCGGTTGAAGATACCTACTTCGCCGTTACCTCCGTGGTTGAGGCCTTGCTCGAACTGAATATTGTTCCATTGCTCATCGGTGGCGGGCAGGACTTAACATACGCCATGTACCGGGCCTACAAAAACCGAAAAAGCATCATCAACATTGCTGCCGTCGATAATATGTTCGACCTGGGCGAAAGCGAGGACAAGCTGAATTCGCGATCGTACCTCAGCCATATTATCCTGCATAAACCCAACTACCTTTTTAATTTCACCAATATCGGGTACCAGACCTATTTTGTTGAGCAGGGCGCCATCGACCTGATGCATAACCTGTTTTTCGATATTTACAGGCTTGGCGTGTTGCATGCCGACATTACCCAAACGGAGCCCCTGGTACGCAATGCCGATTTACTGTCATTCGATATGTCGGCCATCAGGCAAAGTGATGCCCCGGGAAACGCCAACGCCACCCCCAATGGATTTTATGGCGAAGAAGCCTGCCAGCTGATGCGTTATGCCGGCATGAGTGACAAGATTTCGTCAATCGGGTTTTTCGAATTGAACCCGGCACTCGACCGCAACGGGCAAACCGCCCATTTGCTGGCGCAGATGATATGGTATTTTGTGGATGGTTTTTATAGCCGGCAGGAAGATCACCCTTCGAACGGGGCCGAAAACTACATAAGGTACACAGTGCAGGTTACCGATTTCGACGATGGTATTGTTTTCTACAAAAGCAAACATACCGAGCGCTGGTGGATGGAGATAAAATGCTCGGACAACATACGCGAAAAATACCGCCGTCATTACATTGTTCCCTGCGCGGCAGCCGATTACCAGACTGCCCTCGAAGATGAAATCCCCGACCGCTGGTGGCAGGCGTACCAGAAGTTAATGTAGTTGAACTCAACTATAGCGTTTGATTTTATACTAGGAAACTCGTTCAGTAAATGCTCAAACTGTTTTTGTGAGTTTGCCAGTTTTATTTATATGTCTGATACTTCGTCTATTTATTTATTTGAATTTTGCTCACATTCATAACTTTTATAGTAATAATTAGAGAATAATGCCGAAATTAGGTATCTTTGTCTAAATTATACTAAAAATGACTGTTGCTAATTACATAAAGCGATTATTATCCTACGAGGAATATTCTTTTTCCCTTGATGAACTCATTGATAATATCCATAAAAGTGAGACATCCATAAAAAGTGAACTATCCAGATTGATCGTTAAGAAAGAAATAGCCAACCTTCGAAAAGGATTTTATCTCATTATAACGCCAAGATATTCATCAGCGCAAAAATTACCAATTCAACTTTATTGCGAAAAACTCTTCAAATATCTGGAAAGGGATTATTATATAGCTCTTTTTTCAGCAGCTAAACTTCATGGTGCCAGCCATCAACAAATTCAAAAGGACTATATTATTACTGAAAAACCGAAATTCATCAACATCTCAAAAAGCAATTTTGATATCCGTTTTTTTACAGCAAGTAACTGGCCGGGAAGGAATATACAGATAAAAAAATCTGACGCTGGTATATTTAAAGTTTCAAGTCCAGCCCTCACCATTGTTGATTT
>CAYNVK010000337.1:0-4579 GCA_964400395.1 uncultured Lentimicrobiaceae bacterium
TCCTCGCCAGGCATACTCAGGCTTGTCGTTTATGGTCATCTGCGCCAGGTTAAATGATTCTGTTTTTAGACCTGATGTCGCATTCCAGATCATTTGCCTGATGGATTGCGCAGCATAAAAAGCAGCTGAAGGAGAATTTGCCTTTATATTTATTCCGTTGCCGGTAATTTCAATGCGATAGGCGCTGGTATCCAGGCTATTGTCGGGTATAAACCGGATATTTATTTTGCCAACGGCCGATTCGTTGCTGGTTATGGCAGTGCCGAGAACCTGCTGCAGCGCGCTTTCTACAACAGAAACGGCTGCCTGAAACCTGCTGCTGTTAACAAGAATGATATCTTTATTAACAGTCAGATTGCCATTACCCGGTACCACATCAAGCGGAAGCGGAATGATACCATGCGTAGGTATCGTCTGCGCTTTCAGGTTTTCATTGTTTTTGTTGCACGATGGGAACAGGAACAGGAAAAAAAGTAAACATAGAATTTCCCGGATGCTTAAACTATTGATCCTCATATAATAATTCCTTTCTGAATGAATTAGTCCCAATTAGTTACTTACCACAACGTGCATGCATGAATCAAGCACGAAATTGATTAAAGATCAAATTAAATTCAAACAAATGTACGCGACAAAATGGAAAACAGATGAGGGAAATGCGCATTTGAGCCTTCAATTTGCATAAAACCAAATTGTAGCTGCTGCATCATGAAGCACTTAAATGTCAGTAAATTGGAAGGAAACCGACAGGATTACAAATTTTGGGCTACTGGCCCGCAATGCCAGAATTTAAGGTCATGCAATTCATGCCCCAAAATCCCGGAATTTTTAAGCTTTTCAGATAAACCTTCTCTTTATAAAATCCTGAAGCCTGCTGTGGGTTTCGTGTTTGTGGTCCCAATCATGCGAATGATATTTCTGCAAAATCCAGTTTGCTTCGTCGAGGTTCACGGCCCTGTTAATGCGGGTAATCGCTTCCTCGTACACAGCCGGGTTGTTGCCGAAAAGTTCACTGATAAAGCTGAACTTGTCGTTGAGGCCAATGCCGGTGTTCAGGTCGGCAATAGGTTGTAACAACATGCGGGCGCCGGTGCCGGCCGGTGATTGTGACGAAGCAATTACCTCGCTCAGTGATTTTGGTGTATTAAACTTTTCAGCCAGGGTTGATGCCGCTGCCTGCTGAGCGGGTTTTGCATCCTCCTGTGCCTCAGGCCTAACGGGTTGTTCGTAAGCCGGTTTCGGGCTTTCGGTAATTTCGGGTTGAGGTGTGAACGTTTCCTCCTTTGGGGTTGGTTGCTGCTCTGTCCAATCGGGTTCACCTGCCGTTGGTACACTCTGGCTTTCAGCTTCGGCAATCTGTTCGGGAGCGGGTTCGGGAGCGTACAATGGTGTTGATTCAGTTTGGGGTGTTGGCATTGCCGGTGAATAATCGTCAGTGGCAGGTTTAACGGTTTCAGGCACTTGCTCAGGCTGCTCGTAAACGGGTTCCTGGTTTATGTGCGATGCAACCGATACCTGTGGCCGTTCCATGGGTTGTTGCCTGTTCAGATTTTCCTGCCCGATGGTTTTAAATGTATCGTAGAGGTTTCTGAGGTCGTCGAGCAACAAATCGAGTTCCACCTGCGAAATAGCGCCTGATGGAACATATAGCTGGTTATACCGCGACACTACTTTCCGTATCAGGTCGTCAGCATCTCGGGTTAAACGGTTTAAATCCATGGTATGTGAGTGTTAAAATGTTGTTGAAATATTTTGTCTTTCCGGCTGATTACAGCCCTGCTTCCTAACAATTATTTGAGTAAGTTTGCGTTCCCTACCAAGGGCTAAAATTAGCAAAGAATAAACTACACTGCTTATGTTTCTCGAAAAATCCACTAACAATCCATCGCAGGGCCGCGGCTGGATCGAGGTTATTGTCGGTTCAATGTTTTCCGGTAAAACCGAGGAACTCATCCGAAGGCTTACCCGTGCCCGGATTGCCAAGCAACGTGTGGAAATTTTCAAGCCTGAAATTGATAAACGATACGATGATGTAAATGTTGTTTCGCACAACGAGAACAGCATCCGTTCCATCCCGATTCAGAATGCCTCGCAAATCCTGCTTTATATTGATGGCATGGATGTGGTTGGTATTGATGAAGCCCAGTTTCTTGACGATGACCTGGCTAAAGTTTGCAACTACATTGCTAACCAAGGCATACGCGTTATAGTGGCTGGTCTTGATATGGATTTCCAGGGCAAACCTTTCGGACCCATACCGGCCATTATGGCTACAGCCGAATATGTTACCAAAGTGCACGCCATTTGTATGCGCTGTGGCGACCTGGCTCACTATTCGCACCGTACTACCGACAGCGAAAAACTGGTACTCCTGGGCGAAATGGATAATTACGAACCGCTTTGCCGCAAATGCTACACCGACTTAAAAATCGGGTATAACCGCTAATGACTGGTTATTAATTCATTTTTAGGCCCGCGTACCTGAGTTGCCGGCTGGAGTAATCCGATCTACATAATTAATTCATACAAATTTTATCTATGAAAAACATCCTGTTTGCTTGTATACTGGCCTCGTTGATGCTGGCATGCAGTTCGCCAAAGGAAACCCTGGTAAAAATTACTACGCCTTACGGCGATGTGGTTGTAAAGTTGTACGACAGTACAGTGCAGCATAAAGAAAATTTTATAAAACTGGCATCCAGGGGATATTTTGATGGACTTCTGTTTCACAGGGTTATCGAAAAATTCATGATCCAGGGGGGCGATCCTACTTCGCGTAATGCCAAACCCGGGGTGTTGCTGGGCGATGGCGATACCAATTACACCGTTCCGTTTGAATATATTCCTTCGTACCTTCACAAACGTGGTGCATTTGGTGCTGCCCGCGAAGGCGATGATGTTAACCCCCTCAAAGCTTCGTCGGCATCACAGTTTTATATCGTTCAGGGCAAGGTGTTTACCAACGAAGAACTCGATGCTGTCGAGCTGAAGGTGGAGCGTCGCACCAAACAGTACATCCTGATGAACCTGCTTAAAAAAGGTGGTAAGGAAGACGAACTAAAAGCATTTCACAAGATGGTCGACCAGCGCGATACGGCCAGCATCCGCAACGTGATCGAAAAATACCACGATGCCGTCGAAGCCGAATACCTGCGCACCAAACCCTTCAAAATTACCGATGCGCAACGCCGGGTATATACAACTATTGGCGGAACGCCCCACCTCGATGGTGCCTACACCGTTTTTGGTGAAGTGGTAAGTGGCATGGAAGTTGTTGATAAAATAGCGGCAGTTAAAACGGATACCAACGACAGGCCGGTGAAAGATATTCCGATGACTATAAAATTGATTAAGAACTAAAAGTGAATTTTCAGGATCCGTCTTTCGTGTAATCAGCGGCAGCAAAATAAATACAAGAACAAACCGTTTATGCTTTAAACTGTTTTAAAAATGAAAAACGCTATCTTTTTAACCTTAACACTTTTCTTCCTTTTTATGATGGAACTGGATGCACAAAAAATGACCAAAGTCCTTATTCAAACCGACCTGGGTAACATAACCGTTGCGCTGTACAACGATACGCCGAAACACCGCGATAATTTTATTAAACTGGCTAAGGCCGGCTTCTATAACGGGTCTATTTTTCACCGCGTTATAAAAGGCTTTATGATCCAGGGTGGCGGCGCTCCTGCAGGCCTGCCCGAAATGAGCGACCGCGTTCCGGCTGAATTTGTACCGGCGCATATTCATAAAAAAGGTGCCCTCGCAGCAGCCCGAATGCCCGACCAGGTAAATCCAAAAAAGGAATCGTCGGGCTCGCAGTTTTATATTGTGCAGGGCGGAGCAATTACCCCGCAGCAACTCGACCAGTACGACCAGCGCCGTGCCGTGAAATATACCCCTGAGCAACGCGCCACGTATACATCTGTTGGCGGGACACCTTTCCTGGATGGCGATTACACCGTTTTTGGCGAAGTGGTTGAAGGGATGGATGTAATTGACAAAATTGCTGCCGTTCAAACCGGCGCCGGCGATAAACCGGTAAAGGAATTAAAAATGACTGTGAAAGTTCTGTAATTATAGAAACATCTGTTGAACCAGGGACCCGGGCTTGCCCGGGTTTTTTGTTTTAAAAGCAGCTTTTCAAGGGCGGGTAAGTGTTCATGTATTATAATACCAGCCGGATTGCGATAATAAAAAACTTTTCCCGACCTTTGCACCACAGCAACATAAGGGGGCTGAACCCAGAAATTTACGCGTATGAAAGACCAGATCAACCAGTTAATTGAAGAAGTAAAGCAGTTTAATGCCGAAAGTGCCGATCAGTTAGAGCAATTCCGCATCCGTTTCCTGGGTCGGAAAGGACTTTTGCAGGATTTGTTCGATGCTTTTAAGGAACTGCCAGGCGAGCAGAAACGCGAAGTCGGCCAGCTGCTTAACGTGCTCAAAAATGCGGCTCAGGATAAAGTTAACCAGTTGAAAGAATCTTTCGAAAACGTGGTATCCGGTGGTGTTGAAGATGACCTTACCAAGCCTGCAGGTTTCCGCGATGCGGGTACCCGGCATCCTTTAGCCATCG
>CAYNVK010000338.1:0-4579 GCA_964400395.1 uncultured Lentimicrobiaceae bacterium
GTATGGTGTCGCCAATGCCTTCTTCGAGCAGGGTGCCGATGCCTGCCGCCGACTTAATGATGCCATCTTCGCCATCGCCGGCTTCGGTAACGCCCAGGTGTATCGGAAAATTCATGCCTTCCGATTCCATTTTCTGCGCCAGCAGCCGGGTTGATTGCACCATTACCCGTACATTACTCGATTTCATGGAGAATACTACCTTGCTGAAACCTTCGTCGCGACAGATCCTGCCAAATTCGAGCGCGCTTTCAACCATGCCTTCGGGGGTATCGCCATAGCGGTCCATGATGCGGCTGCTCAGCGATCCATGATTGGTGCCAATGCGTATGGCCGTTCCGTTTCGACTGCAGATATTCAACAATGGGCGAAGCCGTTGTGCAATACGTTCAAGTTCTTCGTCATATTCCCTGGCCGACAAGGCTTGTTTCGATTCGCGTTTGTCGGTATAGTTTCCGGGGTTTATCCTCACCTTTTCAACAATGGCGGCAGCTACCTCGGCAGCATGCGGGTTGAAGTGTATATCGGCAATAAGCGGAATTTTTATACCCCGGGCATGCAGGTTTTTACGGATGAGCGCCAGGTTTTGGGCCTCGGTAATTCCCTGGGCCGTGATACGAACCATTTCGCAGCCGGCTTCGGCCAGCCTGATGGTTTGTGCCACGGTAGCTTCAATATCGTTGGTGTTGGTATTGGTCATGGACTGTACCCTGATGGGGTAATGCCCGCCCAGAGGCAGATCGCCTATGTGTATTATGCCCGATTTGTATGCTGAAATCATTTTCTGCTTGGTGCTTTCAGGGTGTTGCTCTGCTGGCTTACCCTACTATTCCTTTGAGTTCAGGATCATTTTCAACCAGTTTTTTCAACGCTTCCTTGCAGAGATATTTCTTGGTTTTGGCGTAAAACTCCGATTTGTAGCCCATATTATCGGCTATTTCTTTGGCCGACATTTTGGTGAGGAACAACTTCAGCAACTTCTGGCAGTCCTCACTTAAGTTCTCAAATTGCCTTACAAACGACTGGTATTTTTCTTCATACTCAAGGTGTACTTCCAGTCCTATTTCAGGGGCATCGAGATAGCGCGTGAGCTCATCCTGATTTTTACTGGTCATACGTTTGCGTTTCAGCCGCTGCAGCCAGATGTTTTTACTGATCGAATATAAATAGGTTATAAATGAAGAACTTAGTTCGAAATTATCGTCTTTTATTTTTGTTAAAATTACAAGTAATGCTTCCTGAAAAACATCTTCCGCATCCTCTTCGAGGCCTGCATTGTTCTTGATCAGGTACTTGATGGTGGGAAAAAATTCCTTATACACATAGCGAATGATAAAATCACTATTGAGCCGGAGGCCTTCAACTATGGCAAAATCAGAATAGTGAATCATTTACTTGGTAAAGGTTTTTTATTCAAACAGTTATTAAGCCCTGAAAAATAACTGTTTATCATTAACAAGGTAATGATTTTCAATTTATTATTACAGGTCTCCTTGGTTTTTGGGATGTGAAGGTAATAAATTTTTTAAAAATGCGATCCCTTTGTTTTTGCATTTTTTAGCTGTTTGTGCTTATCTGGCTTAATGTCAGTTGATTAACTATTTCTGTATTTTTTTTGGTATCCGGGTGTTGTAATATTTTCTTAATTTTGGAATGAAGCAGTTCGTCGCAAACTGGTTCATTTAATACAGCTTAGGAGGTTAAATGGTGTTGGTATTTAACGCAAGTACCTCGCAAGGTCTTTACCATTAGGGGTCAAAACGATTTTTTTGAGTGTAATCCAGCAACGTGAATACTAAAAGCAACGTTGAACAGTTATTAATAAGCATGCAGTTTTTAATACAACTTATGAAGTTTCGGAGCCGAAGATTATTGGTATTTATTGTACTGGTATCATTGATATATAGAGTTGAGGCACAAACCGTTGGCTATAATCAATGGCTCGACCACCTGCCTTACAAACAATGTGTAGCAATTGCCGAAGCCAACAACCAGGTTTTTGCTGCAACACCCTACAGCCTGGTTTATTTCGATAAAACAGACAATAGCCTCAACCGGCTCAACAAAGTAACCATAGGCGGACTTTCGGATATAGGCATCAGCAGCATTGCATTTTGCAGTAAACTCAACACCCTGGTGGTTGCTTATTCCAATACCAATATCGACCTGGTAAAAGGATCGGATGTAGTAAATATCCCCGATATCAAGCGAAAGCAGATACAGGGAAACAAAACCATTAACAGCATACTGGTAATTGACAAGCTGGCTTACCTTGCCTGTGGTTTCGGCATTGTGGTGCTCGATATTGAAAAGGCCGAAATTAAAGATACCTATTACATCGGGCCTTCCGGATCGCAGATTAATGTACAGGCGCTGGCCTTCCATGAGCCTGATAATAAATTTTATGCCGCTACCGAGAAAGGTATTTACGCTGCATCGGCTAACACCAACCTGGCTTATTATGTAAACTGGATCCCGGAAAAAACAATCAGCGGTCCGGCTGATAATTTTAATTTCATAGCATCGTTTTCGAACCGTGTTTATACCAATAAAACAACAGGCAAATGGGATGGCGATTCCATGTTTGTTAAGGATGGTAACAGCTGGATTAAATTCAGGCCCGATGATCCGGCCAACCGTACATCCATGCGTGTTTGTGGCGAAAGGCTCGTTGTGGGTAATGTATACCACGTGCGTACATATAAATCCGATGGCTCACCCGAAGCAATGTACGAAACATATGGCCCTGGACTGAACATTCATTCAAGTGATGCCCTCATAGATAAGGACGGCAAGCTTTGGGTGGCCGACAATGAAGAGGGCATGTGGAGCATGATTAATAATGGGTTAGGTACGCAGTATGTATTTGATGGACCGATATCTGTTGATGTAGCTGCCATGGATATAAGCGGACGACAGTTGTGGGCGGTGCCTGGCGGTCGGAATGCCTCGTTTGGTGGTATTTACAAGTATGCAGAGGCTTATACCTTCGACAGTAAAGTATGGAATAACTTTAACAGCAGCAATGTGCCTGAAATGGCCAATTACCGGGATGTGCTATGTGCGGCAGCCGATCCGGCAGATGGTAACCATGCCTTCCTGGGTACCTGGGGTTATGGCGTTCTGGAATTTGATAATAATGAACTGAAGCAAGTGTACACCCCCGAAAACAGTTCGTTGCAAAACATTGTTGGTTATGGTTATGGATATGTCCGCATTGGAGGGGTTGCTTACGACCAGTATAAAAATCTCTGGGTAACCAACTCAGGCGTGCCCAATATTTTGTCCGTGCGTAAACCGACTGGCGAGTGGAAATCGTATAACCTCGCTGCCTTGGGCAACACCCCTGATGTGGGCGGGATTGTAATTGATCAGGATAACCAGAAATGGATGCACTGCCGCGACCTGGGTTTATTTGTTTTTAACGATAACAATACCCTCGATAATACGGCCGATGATAAAATGAAAAAACTTACCAGCGCTACCGGCAATGGTAAACTCATCGGAACGGCGGTTACCTGCATGGTTGTTGATCGCAATGGCGAACTTTGGCTGGGATCCGACCAGGGGGTATCAAGAATTATTTCGCCGGGTAATGTATTTACAGGCGGCAACTACGATGCCGAAGTGGTGCAGGTTGAAGAAGATGGTTATTTGCACGACTTGCTTGGCACCGAACTGATCACAGCCATGGCCATAAACGGCAACAACGAAAAATGGATCGGGACCGAGAAATCCGGTGTTTTCCTGATGACAGCCGACGGCGGCAAGGAACTGCTGCATTTTACCGAAACAAACAGCCCTTTGTTGTCAAATACCATACAATCCATCAAAATATCGACTAACGGAACTGTTTATTTCGGAACCTCACAAGGCATAGTTTCGTACCAGGATTATAAAGTTGAAGCGCAGCAAACGTTAGATTCGCTGTTTATTTACCCCAATCCTGTAAGACCGGGTTACCAGGGCCCCATTTTCATCAGCAACCTGATCACTGATTCGAATATTAAAATTACTGATGTCTCGGGCGCACTGGTATGGGAAACCCAGGCGCAGGGCGGACAGGTAATATGGGATGGGAATAACCTCGAAGGCCGCAAGGTAAATACCGGCGTGTACCTGGTGTTTGTTACCAACCCCGATGGCAGCATGAAAACCACTGGTAAAATTCTTTTTGTACGCTGACGCATGTGCTCAAAGAACCCGGGTGTGTTTAATCATTAAGAAACTGTCTAAATTTGTTAAATCAATTTGACTTGTAATGGAAAGGTCGGAAGACCGAAGTCGGAAGACGGAAGACGGAAGACCGGAGACCGAAAGAGAAAGTCAAAAGCTGATAGAAGATGGTTAAAAATTAAATCGCCATTCTCCCGCTCGCCCTTCTCCCATTCGCCCCTCGCATTATTGCCCCTCACCTCTTCTAAATCAGTAAAAATAGAATTTTAGACAGTTTCCAATTCACTACTGCCTGTTTTATGATACTCTCTACCAAAGGCATTGTACTTCACTGCATGGATTATTCCGAAACCAGCATTATTGCGCGGATTTATACCGAACAGCTGGGATTGCAGACCTACATTGC
>CAYNVK010000339.1:0-4578 GCA_964400395.1 uncultured Lentimicrobiaceae bacterium
CTTGATGCAACTTACGATTTACTTAAATTTCAGCTGGGAATGCCATTCAGTGATAAGATAGTGCTGACTGACAACCTGGAGGGAATTGCCAATACGGTTAACCTCGAAACGCTGATGTCCACACCTTTCAACATCAACAACAATCTCGACTACCAGATACTTGAAACATCGGAGCGAATTGGCAACCTTAACCTGAAGAGAGAAAAAAGCACTTACCTCCCAAATCTCGCAGCTGTTTACCGGCACCAGGAAAAAGTTAACCAGCCTGCATTTGATTTTAATCCAAAGGATGTTGTGGGTGTAACAATGAATATCCCGATTTTCTCAAGTGGTTCGCGCAATGTAAAAGTTCAGCAGCGACAGCTTGATCTGAAGAAAATTACCAATACCAAGGAAAACGTAGCTAACGGTTTGCAGTTGCAATATATAAATGCAAAAAATGAACTTACCACTGCTTACGAAAAATACCTGAACGACAAGAAAAATATTGACCTCACCCAACGTATTTACGACAAAACGCTGATCAAATTCAACGAAGGGCTTGCCACCAGCAGGGAAATTACCGATAACCTCGCCCAATACCTTACAGCCCAGAGCAATATGTATAGTTCCATACTTTCGCTCATATCGGCCAAAAACAAACTCGATAAATTAAACAATAACCTGTAAATCAAAATTTCAACATACAATGAAAACATTAACCCAAGCAATAATTTTCGTGGCGCTGGTAGTATTCGCGGTAGCCTGTGGCAGTAGCGTCGATAAAAAAGCTGAACTTGCCAAACTGAAAAAACAGCATGACGAACTGGCTGTTAAAATTAAAAAACTTGAGTCCGAATTACAGATAGGGGATTCAGCCACTAAAACAAAAGTTACTTCTGTTTCTGTTACCGAAGCCAAAGTTCAGGAATTTAACCATTACCTTGAGGTTCAGGGTAAAGTGGATGGCGAAGATAACATAGCAGTTTCGGCCCAGATGGCAGGAGCCATTACCGCAGTTTTTGTGAAAGAGGGCGATGCTGTTCGCAAAGGACAAACCCTGGCGCAGATTGATAACAGCGTTATGCAACAGCAAATTGCCAGCACAAAACAACAGCTCGAATTTGCTACCAACCTGTACAACAAACAAAAAGCGTTGTGGGACAAACAGATAGGCAGTGAAGTTCAATATTTGACCGCAAAAAACAACAAGGAAAATCTTGAAAAAGCGCTGGCAACCCTCAACGATCAGCTGGAAATGACCCGTATTAAATCGCCCATCAACGGCAGTGTTGAAGAAGTAAACCTGAAGGTAGGCCAGATGGCTTCACCCGGGCTTCCGGCCGTTCGCGTGGTTAACTTCTCGACAGTAAAGGTTGTGGCTGAAATTGCCGAAGCCTATGCACCCAAAATTAAACCCGGCAACAAGGTAATCGTTTTCTTCCCCGACTTTAATACCGAAGTAAATTCAACCATCAGGTTTACCAGCAAATACATCAACCCGGTGAACCGCACCTTTGTTAGCGAAGTACGCCTTGGCCCGAGCAATGTGCAGTATCGTGCCAATATGATGGCAGTTGTGCGTATTAACGATTACCACAATCCATCAGCATTCACAATCCCGGTTACACTGGTTCGCGAAACCTCCGAAGGCAAATATATCTATGTAGCCAAGCAGGAAAATGGCAAGCTGGTTGCCCGCAGGCTTCCTGTAACGGTTGGCAGCACCTACAATGGCCTGGCCGAAATTACAGCAGGAATTACTGCCGGCGACAAAATTATTACCACCGGTTTCAATAGCCTTATTGATGGCGAACTTATCCAGGCAAACTAAGCATCACAGGGAGTTCTCTCTTTTTAATAAATCCATATGTGAATTATGAAGAAAAATAATTTCAAAGAATTTTTTGCTACAAGCTGGGCAATTGACAACAAAACCAGTATTTATGTGCTGGCAGTTTTCATCACCCTGCTTGGTATCAGCAGCTATCGCAGTATTCCCAAGGAACGGTTTCCCGAAATTGTAATTCCTACCATACTGGTTAATACCGTTTACCTGGGTACTTCGCCCGAAGACATGGAAAACCTGGTAACCAGGCCCATCGAAAAACAATTGAAAGGCATTGCCGGGGTTAAGAAAATTACCAGCAATTCATTGCAGGATTTTTCATCCATAGCCATTGAGTTTAACACCGATGTGGCTGTGCCCGAGGCAAAACAGCGTGTAAAAGATGCGGTTGACAAAAGCAAATCGGACCTGCCGAATAACCTGCTCAGCGACCCGAGTGTAATGGATATCGATTTCTCGGAAATACCCATCATGTACATCCAGATTTCGGGTAACTACGACCTCGACCAATTGAAAAAGTACGCCGATATGGCGCAGGACCGCATTGAGTCGCTCAACGAGATTACCCGTGTTGATATTGTAGGGGCGCTCGAACGCGAAATACAGATCAATGTTGATATGTACAAAGCCCAGGCCGCAAGTGTTACACTTACCGACATCGACCGGGCCATTGCTGCCGAAAACCTCACCATTTCAGCCGGAAATATCTCCACTTTTGGCATGAAACGTTCCATCCGTGTGCAGGGCCAGTTTAAGGACCTGGATGTAATGAACAATATCATTATCAAATCGGCCAGCGGAGCTTCTGTTTACCTGAAGGATATTGCCGAGGTGAAGGATACTTTTAAAGAGCAGGAAAGCTTTTCGCGATTAAATGGCGAAAACGTTATTACGCTCAACGTGGTGAAGAAAAGCGGGAAAAACCTGCTCGAAGCATCGGATAAGATCAAAGAAATCCTTTCGAAAGAACTGGTAAACAAGGAATTTCCAAAGGACCTCAAGGTAACGCTCACCGGGGAGCAATCGCGCTACACCCGCAATACACTTGAGGAGCTCAACAATACCATTATCATTGGTATGATCCTGGTTACGCTGGTATTGATGTTCTTCATGGGATTCACCAACGCATTTTTTGTGGGCCTTGCTGTTCCGCTTTCGATGGCAGTTGCGTTTATGGTAATGCCTGCGCTTGGATTTACCATGAATATGATTGTGATGTTCGGGTTAATTTTTGCACTCGGTATTGTGGTCGACGATGCCATTGTGGTTATTGAAAACATACACCGAACGCACCAGAAACAACCCAACATCATACTTGCTGCCAAACAGGCAGCAGGGGAGGTGTTCCTGCCAATTATGTCGGGTACACTTACTACCCTGGCGCCATTTTTCCCGCTGGCATTCTGGCCCGGTATTGTGGGTAAGTTTATGTTCTACATCCCGGTAACGCTTATTATTACACTTTTTGCCTCGCTGTTTGTAGCTTATATCATCAACCCGGTATTTGCCGTATCGTTTATGAAACATGAATTCGACGAACCGGATAAACGGAAAACCCGTAAACGAATGATCATCGAGATAGCGGTATCGTTGGGATTGGCGTTTCTTTGTTATGCTATTTACGCGGCAAATCACAGCATTGCGGCATTCGGTATTGGCAATTTCTTTGTTTTTGTGGCCATCATGATCCTTTTCTTCCATACGTTGCTTAATCCGTATATCAAATGGTGGCAGGAAACGGCTTGGCCCTGGTTTATGCGGATGTACGAAAAACAGCTGCGCTTCTTTATACAGGGCCGTAATCCCTGGTACCTGTTGCTCACGGTTATTGGTTTGTTTGTGGTAACATTTATCGCAACAGGAATACGCAATCCGAAAGTATTGTTTTTCCCGGATAATATGCCCAATGCTATTAACGTGATGGTAAAAATGCCTGTTGGAACCGATCAGCGGGTTACCGATTCAATAACAAAAATTGTAGAACAACGGGTGGTGAAAGTTCTGGGGAAAAATAACCCGGATGTGGAATCAATTATTACCAATATTGCGCTTGGTGCAGGTGATGAGATGGATTTCAGCCGTAACCTGAGTTCCGAGAAAGGGAAAGTAACCGTGAATTTTGTGGAGTATAAAAACAGGGTTGGTATCAATACCACTGAATATCTTGATAAAATAAGGCAAGAGGTAAAAGGGATACCAGGTGCCGAAATTTCGGCTGATAAAAACCGTTCCGGACCTCCAACAGGTAAGCCTATCAATATCGAAATTACCGGCGAAAACCTGCCTGAACTCATTGCTGATGCAGCCTCGTTTAAAAATTACCTCGATTCGCTTCAGATACCGGGAATTGAAGACCTGAAAAGCGATTTCCAGGAGAATAAACCCGAGATTGCCATCGTTATCGATCGCGAAAGGGCTAACCACGAAGGAATCAGCACCGGGCAGATCGCTTCCGAAATCCGTACGGCCGTGTTGGGTAAGGAAGTTTCGAAATACAAGATGGATGAGGACGAATACCCCATACAACTCCGTTACTCGCTCGATACCCGCGCCAATATCAACAACCTGATCAACCTTAAAATCACCTACCGCGATATGAACTCCGGTTTGTTAAGGCAGATTCCTTTGTCGTCAATAGCCAAAATTGAGTATGTCGATTCATATGGTGGCATCAAACGCCAGAACCTGAAAAGGATCATAACCCTTTCGAGTGGCGTGTTGACTGGCTATACCGCCAACGAAATTGTTGC
>CAYNVK010000340.1:0-4560 GCA_964400395.1 uncultured Lentimicrobiaceae bacterium
GCAGCTATGGATATTTTTCAAATTTCGAAATCATATCCTTCTGAGGAAAAATATTCCTTAACTGATCAGATGAGGAGGTCATCGCGGTCGGTATGTGCAAATATCGGTGAAGCATGGAGAAAAAGAAGATATAAAGCCGCATTCATTGCCAAAATAAGTGATGCTGAAACCGAAGCCTGTGAAACACAAATCTGGCTGGAGTTCGCACTCCGATGTAACTATCTGGAAGAAGAAAAAGTAAAATATCTTACTGAAAAGTATGATCATATCCTCAGTCAATTAGTTATCATGATTAATGATGCTGATAAGTGGGTTGTGAAATCAATTAAATAAAAAAGTCAACTGAAAACGAACGGGAAGTTAAGGCGGAGAAATAAGTCGGCTACTTTCGCCCCTTCTCCTCTCGCCCTTCGCCGTTTCACTAAAATCTACACAAATGGCTTTATCCAAAGAACAAATAGCACAGCGCATCGCACAGGAACTACGCGATGGATATTACGTTAACCTTGGTATCGGTATTCCTACCCTGGTTGCCAATTACATACCCGAAGGCATGCAGGTGATACTGCAGTCGGAAAATGGTATACTGGGCATGGGTCCCTTCCCCTTTCCCGACGAAGTAGATGCCGACCTGATAAATGCAGGCAAGCAGACAGTAACCGTGGTTGAGGGTGCTTCCTTTTTCGATTCGTCTATGAGTTTTGCCATGATCCGGGGCGGACATGTTGATTTAACGGTACTTGGTGCTTTCGAAGTATCGGAACAAGGCGACATAGCCAGCTGGAAAATACCCGGCAAAATGGTTAAAGGCATGGGAGGAGCCATGGACCTGGTAGCCTCGGCTAAAAATATTATTGTCGCCATGCAGCACTGCAGCAAGGATGGCGAATCGAAACTACTGAAGCAGTGTACGTTGCCACTCACAGGTATTAAATGTGTAAAACGCATTGTGTCCGACCTGGCGGCAATTGATGTTACCGCAAATGGTTTTAAACTGGTAGAGCGTGCCCCGGGCCTGAGTGTTGAAGATATTGTAAAAGCTACAGCTGCCCCGTTGCTGGTGGAAGGAGAAATACCGGAAATGAAGTTTTAAATTACATCATTTTTACGGTTATTAGTTCAGGACCCTTCCAGGGTTTAAAACCCTGGAAGGGTTTAATTATGAAACTGGCAGCGCTGTAATCGCAAATATTATTTCAAACTTTTATGTCCATTTAAACGTTGTAATCTCCCAATTAATAGCATATGAATTTCCCTAAACGAGTTACCATTGGCGATATCACCGTTCGTGATGGTTTTCAGCACGAGGAAAAATTTATTCCTACCGAAGCCAAACTCTGGCTTGCCGAACAACTGATACTGGCTGGTTTTAAACATGTGGAAGTTACCAACCTGGGAAATCCAAAGGGGATGCCCCAGTTTAAGGACTCTGATGAGCTGTTGAAAAAGATCCGTGCCAGCAAGGTGGTAGGCCACCTGCTGTCCGGGGTGAGCCTTACCGCGGTTACCATCCGCGAGAAAGCCATTGAGCGCGCCATCCAGGCCCGTCAGGAAGGCTGGGGCCCCGACCGCATCCTACTGATGGTCTCGACCAGCGAGTCGCACCATATGAAAAACTCGGGTCTGTCGCTGGCTGAGTATTGGAAAATGGCAGAAGAATGGATCCCTAAAGCTAAAGCAGCCGGACTGAAGGTGAACGGAACGGTGAGTACTATCTGGGGATGCCCCATAGAAGGACCTACCAAAATGGAAAAAGCAGTTGAATTTGCCCAGCGCTGGTTCGATATTGGTGCCAGCGATGTGGAACATGCCGATCACGATGGTTCGGCCTCGCCCGACCGTGTTTACAGGTATTACTCCATGCTGATGGACAAAATCGGAAGGCCGGAGAAACAAATTGTGCATTTTCATACCACCCGGGGCTGGGGAATGGCCAATGTGCTTGCCGCATTACAGGCAGGCATGACCAACTACGAATCGACCATGGGCGGCATCGGCGGACAACCCGCCAATTTTGTGGATGGCGTTCCCGTTTCAGGAACAGGTGCTTATTATTATGCCGATCCTATGATCACCGGACTTATTCAAACTGAAGATATGGTGGTAATGATGGACGAAATGGGTATAGAAACCAACCTTGATGTCGACAAAGTATTGCAAATTGGCGGTATGGTCGAACGCATTGTCGGCCGCAGGCTCCGCTCCGAATGTGTTCGGACCGGGCGTATCCCAAAGACTTTGACTGGAAGGGGGTAAATTTCGAGGGGCGAGAGGCGAGGTGCGAATCGGCGAGGGGCGATGGGGCGAAGAGGAGATGGGGTGATGTGGAGATGGTGTTGCTTTGTTCCACTATATGAAAACAAAAATCCAACACAGTATTATTGTGTTGGAAAGCAAAGATTTAACCTGGAATGTATTACCCGATGATAATGGTGCCCAGCCAGGCCCATGCCACCAGCAGCACTGCAGTGCCGATAATATGGTAAGGTCTTACCATGAATTCTGTTGAGGTTTCTTCAGTAAAGATTTCCGAGTACTGTTCAGTATAAAGGATGTCAGTGTTTTTCATCTCTCAGTGTTTTTGTTCACGCTGTATACTGTTTATAACCACGGAGAGAAAAAGTAATATGAATTTTCCGGAAAAATTTTCAGTCGTGGCAACTTACCCGGAAGTTTGTACTAAATAAGCATAAAATTATTGGCTTAAAACAAAGTCGCACATATTTTTATGCACACTTTTATTCACAATACACAGGCAGTTAAATTTTAAAATATGGGGCACTGCAATTAAGAAACTGTTTTATTTTGTCAAATAAATACAATGTGTTGAGTAAAAGTCGAAAGACGCTTGCCTGACTGCGGCAGCAGGCAGACAAGTATCCTGAATTGAAGTTCAGGTTTTAGTTTATATTCTAGCTATCTCCCCTCGCTGATTCTCCCATTCTCCCTTCATTAAATTAAATACTACAATTTTATACTGACACTAAACTTTGAATGAAATGCGCGTACCGGGTTTGTAAATTTTTGGTTGTAAACTCCTGAATGAGGCATTTGCTTCAAAGCCATAGGTCAGGATAATTTTTATAACTTAGCAGTCAAATTCGTATACTGTATATGCCGAGTATTTTCAGCCGCAATTCTGTACCATCCGAAAACCTTAAAAGGAAAAAAGCTGAAAAAAAACGCAGGCTTGAGCGTGAGCGGGCCTGGCGTAAAAAACAGCGCCGCGAAGCATGGCAAAGTTTTATTAAACGCATCAATAACTTCCTTGCGCATCCTTTTGGCAAACCCCGATCGCCACATAGCAAGCGCCAGCGTGAGCTGGAAAAGAAGGACCGGCAGCGGATGCGGGCCGAGAAAAAACGAATTCGCGCCAGGGAACGCTCGTGGCGGAGGCGACAGCGAGCCGAGGCATGGAGGTCGTTCCGGAAAGGGCTTGTACGGTTTTTATCGAATCCTTTTGCCAAAAGGCAACTTAACGAAGCCCAGCGCGAGCGCAAACGCCTGAAGCCGTATGCCCGGCACGAGCGAAAACATTTACGAAAGAAGTGGTGGGCCGACTTCAGGAAAAATCCATGGCGTACCGTTTTTCCCCGTCGCCAGCCCGGTTTGAAGGGCGGAGCTTTTAAACTTTCCAAAAGAGAACGCCGTGAACTGGCCAGGCAAAACCGCCGTAAATTCCGCGAGAATTTACATGCAGCCGTCACTACGCCCGAGCTACGTAAAAAATTCGGGTTTGCTTACCTGCATTCAACGGCTTACCTGGTATTGGCTTTTATGCTTATTTATGTGCTTTACCAGGTGATCACCATTCTGGTAGCATCATCGTACCATATCCCCATCGAATGGTATTATTACCGGCTTAAATTCCCGCTTTACACCTACTCGCCTTTGTATACCCGCGAAGCGCTGGTGGTAATTTTTGCCATGGGGCCAATACTGTCGCTGATGCTGGCATTTGTATTCCTGAAATTATTTTTTACCGAAAACGTTATCCTGAAGCGTTTCCAGCTTTTTTATCTCTGGGGCTTTATCTGTGGTGCCAATATGTTTTTCGGGGCTTATATAGCGGGCTTTATTACCCGTACGGAGTTTATCTATACTTCCGAGTGGCTTTTTATGAGTCGTATGTTCGACAGTGAGGAAATTGTATTCACCATTATTTCCTTAGTTATGATGCTGGTTATTGGCCGTATCGTAACTCCTTTGTTTATGATTTCGTCGGGCTCGGTAACGCTGGTGAAGCCGGGGTTCCGATTGTTTTTTATGCTCAGCCGCGTTGTTTTTCCATGGCTGACCGCGGTACTAGTCCTGTTCCTGATCACTTTGCCCGAGTATTATTTCCCGCTCATACTCAAAACCTTAACTCCCGGACTGATTGTGATTCCTACTTTGTTTATGTTCAATGCCGTTCAGTTCGAAAATATCCATCAATCGGGTATCATTCAGCGCAATTACTTCAGGTGGAGCGTGGTTATTGTGGCTGTCGCTGTCCTGTTTTTCTACCGGGTGCTGCTTACTTTCGGGTTAAAAGTTATGTAAGGGTTTTGCCGGAACTCA
>CAYNVK010000341.1:0-4541 GCA_964400395.1 uncultured Lentimicrobiaceae bacterium
AAAACCGATCCCTATAATATTCACAATCTGGCTGCCGTAAAGCAATACGATGCCATAAAAGCTTCGCTCAGCAAACGCCTCGACGACTGGATGCAAGCCTCGCAGGATCCGCGCAGGGACGGGAAAGGCGATGAAATTGACAGCTACGAATCAACCACACATGCCTGGATTACCAGGGATGGTATCATCCTTTTGGATAAGTAATAAAACCTGAGCTGGATTCCTTTTCACAAATATACCGGGTGCGGTTCACTGCGGGGTTATTTATCGTATGTAATTGTTTTAAGCACTGTTTCCGATCGCACTCCACCGGTTGTAACAATGTAAACATAAGCAGTATCAATATAACCCCATTGATAAGCTTTAAATGAAAACTTATCGGGCCTTACCGTAGATTTTTTAAAAGTTTTCGACTTGTATTCCGACATGCTGGAATGGTTCCTCTGGTAGTAAACTTCGGTAATACTATTCAGCAGGTTATCATCACCTTCCAGGTAATATGTGTAGGCAAATGAGTCACCCATTTTATCGGTATTGTCTATTTTTACATGCAGCGTAAGCGAACCCAGGATATCATTTGCTCCGGGGTTTTTCATGCTTTGCTGAGCAGTTACATCAGGCGTATCCGTTTGATTTGCTATGTTTTGCTGCATTACCTGGTTTGCAATTCCGGTCTCCGGTATTTCAATCTGTGCTGTTTGCTGAATCATATTCTGGTTGCCAGCTTCTGCAGAGTTCATCGGTTGATTTTGATTTATTGACGTATTGGCTACGTTTACCGGCTGTATGCTGTTGTTGGGGATGTACGTTTGCGATGACAATTTCAGATGATACTTTTTGTCCATCCATTGGTTAAATTGCTTTTCGATGCTGTCAACAGGGTTGTTCATGGCATTTTCGAAGAGCTCGATATCATTCCTGAGATAATCTTCATTTTCGCTGATAAACTGGTTGCGGTTTTTAAAAGAAGCAACCAGTTCAGGTAACTTACCAAGTTCCTGGCAATACAACATGAGATGTTTGCCATAGGCATAATTGATTGCACCCTGGCATTGGTCGTTGGTTTCGAGCCCGTTAAACTGGTCCCAGTTTAAATTCAGGAATTGGCGCAGCTGAGGCATTTTTTCCGGCATATTCATCCTGGCATTCCGAAGCACATCCGTTCGCCAGTTCTCAAGGTCACCTTTAAGTTCGTTTCCTTTCCACTGGCTGGTTTCATATACCGATGCAATGCCTTCATCCATCCAGGGCGAAACATCGCCCACATCGGTGCGTATCATGAGGTGAAATAGTTCGTGGCACAGGGTGCCGATATGGGTTAAATCGCTAATGCCCAGCAGGCTGAGATCGCCAATGTTCGAATAGCCAATATTTGCATCAGGTATTTTTATACCGTGAACACGTAAGGCTGTCTGGCGCAGAATATTTTTGTCGGGCAGCAGGTAAACTGCCAGTAATTTATCGGGAGGGCGAAGGTTATAGTACCTGCTGAAAAAAGTATATGTGCGTTCGAGCAGCTCACTGGTTTTGGCTGCCTGTTCTTTATTTAAAACATTGTTGCCGTAAGTAATGAGCAGGAAACGCCCCGACACTGAAATGTGGTAACTGGTGTTGAGGAGGGTTTTATATTTCACGATGGCTTCGGCACTTTTATCCAGATCAAAAATTCTTGATTCGAATTCGGCGGCTGATTTGGGCTGTAACAGCGCCACCGGTTGCGGAGGTGTTTTGCAATTGTATATCGGGCCCGATTTACCCATCACCCCGCTGGTTGGAAGATTTGTTATATTGAGCAGGCTTTTGTCGGGCATGGCAACGCCCGAGGTCAGCACTGCATTGGAAGCTTGCCCTGAATTGCAACTGCCCATTTCGGCCAGCAGGAATTTGCGTATGTCGTTGTTCACGTTCGGGTATTTTAAACTCGAATTGAACCATTCAATGGCATTCTGAGGTTTTCCCAATCCGCAATTGGCTTTGGCAATATAATAATCAACCAGCCATATTTTACCATAAACCTCTTTGCGCAACGTATGTGCATCAACCAGAAGTTGCGGATAATTTTTAGCTTTTATCAGGTTGTAAAAATGGTCTTTATCAATGCTTTTCTGCGCGTAAACACGCAGGCTGGCAATTGCCATCAGCAAAAAAAATACTTTTCGCATATAAATGGATTTAATAAAGAAAGTGATGCCGTTACAAGTGCCGGGAGCAGGGCAAGGTGTAATTGATAGGCTGTAGTTGGTTACCGGGGTCGAAAACCGGTTTGTGTAGCCGATCAGGGTTTCGCCTTCAGCAGGCTATCCATGAGTGCGCTGTTCGTGTTGTTGTCAACAGGTGTTGCCACAGGTAGACCTTTATCTACGGAATTTACCTGTATGTTGTACGAATTCAGAAACAGAGGCTGATCTTTCAGTTCGATAACTGCATGCTGCAGTATGGTGGAAAGCATCAGTACGGTACCGAGTACCCCAAAAATGATGCCCGGCGAAGAAGAAACAATCTTTAGTTTCATCTGGTCGCCTACTGCGCCTTCAATATCCGAAGAACTTTCCTGGAGTTTCCCGATAATGAATATCGCCCCGACTATTGCAAGTATCATACCTGTAAAAAATCCCAGGTACTTGGTAAATATGCGTGAAGCCAAAAGCAGTCCGCCCTGGTTATACCTGCGGTCGAGGCTTTTTTCTTCCATTCGTGCCAGCGTTACCCAGCGCACGTAATCCATATCGCCTTTAAGCCGGCTATCCAGCGCCGGATCAGAGGGCGCTGTGAGTATTCTTTCGACCGACGATTCTGTTTTGGCATCGATTACAGCGTTGAATTGCTGCATTTGCCGGGTGGCCAGGTATATGAACAACAGTATTAACAGGGTAGGCATAATCACAAGCCATGGCAATAACTTATTTTGCCAGTGGTTCAGCTGTTTTAATTCGATTTGTGATTTTGATGGTTTTTCGGAAACCGGTAACGGGGATGTTGTCGAAGATTCTTCCATACTAATTTGTTTTTGAGGATCTCATAATTAATGATGGAATATGATATGCACTTAAACACAAATTATGATTGAATGTTCATTTGCTGTTGTAAATCAGCGAATTGTGTTTTGCGAATGTGTCGTTCCGGATAAAAGTGCATCATGAACTTATAGCTGCTTTCAAATCAGCATATACATAAAATAGGCCTTAAGTGCGAACCTAAGGCCTCTGATTGCTGATTTCCTGTAAGGCTGTTTACCTTTTCGAAGGCTGTGCGTACATCTGAACGTCTTCAATCGTAATTTTCTGATCGCAGAGGATAACCAGTCTTTCCACTACATTGCGCAACTCGCGGATATTCCCGGTCCATTTAATGGTTTTAAGTTCTTCGAGTGCTTCATCCGTAAACTGAATCGGTGGGCGACCGTTGTTCTGACATATTTGCTCTACAAAATAATTTGCCAGCAACGGGATATCGGTTTCGCGGTCGTTAAGCGAGGGAACCTTGATCAGGATTACGCTCAGGCGATGATAAAGGTCTTCGCGAAAATTTTTGTTCTGGATTTCTTCGAGCAGGTTTTTGTTGGTAGCGGCAAGCACACGCACATTCACCGGAATGTCCTTTTCGCCGCCAACCCGCATGATTTTGTTTTCCTGCAGGGCGCGCAGTACTTTAGCCTGTGCCGAGAGGCTCATGTCGCCGATTTCGTCGAGGAAAATGGTGCCGTTGTTGGCTTGTTCAAAATCGCCTTTGCGTTGCTTTATGGCGGAGGTAAATGATCCTTTCTCGTGCCCGAAAAGTACGCTTTCAATCAATTCGGATGGAATTGCAGCACAGTTTACCTCTACAAACGGACCATCGGCGCGGTTGCTTTTTTCGTGCAGCCAGCGGGCCACCAGTTCTTTACCTGTTCCGCTTTCGCCGGTAATCAGAACCCGCGCATCAGTTGGTGCCACGCGTTCAATCATTTCTTTGATTTTTGAAATTGCAGGCGATTCGCCTATCATTTCATATTGTTTGCTTACTTTACGTTTCAGGGCCTTGGTTTCGGTTACCAGCCGCGATTTATCCATGGCATTGCGCAGGGTGATCAGCAGGCGGTTCAAATCCAGGGGTTTGGCAATAAAATCATAGGCTCCCTTGCGAATGGCCTCAACCGCGGTTTCGATGGTGCCATGTCCGGAAATCATAACCACGGGTGCATCTGTGGTTTTTTGTATGTTCTCCAGCACTTCTATGCCATCCATCTTTGGCATTTTTATGTCGCAAAGTATTACATCGTAGCTTTCTTTGTTAACAAGCTCAATTCCGGAAGCGCCATCCTCAGCGTCATCAACCAGGTAGTTTTCGTATTCAAGTATTTCGCGCAAAGCATTCCTGATTGCTCTTTCGTCGTCTATTATCAGTATTCGGGCCATGGTTTTAGGGTTGCTTATTTTGTGGTTATTCGGCTTATTCCTTTAAATGGTAATCTAATTAGTTTCAGTGTTTCAAATAGTTTCAATGTTTCAAAGTCAATGTGAGAAAGTGTGAGGCAACAGTGTTTCTGACAAGTTTCAGTGATT
>CAYNVK010000342.1:0-4510 GCA_964400395.1 uncultured Lentimicrobiaceae bacterium
CGCGATCCAAAAGTTTCGTGGAATGAGGCCACTAAAAAATGGATTATGACTCTGGCGGTTGGCGATCATATTTGCTTTTACTCCTCCCCCAACCTGAAAGAATGGGCCCTGGAAAGTGAATTCGGCAAAGGCATAGGCGCTCATGGTGGTGTGTGGGAATGTCCGGATTTGTTCCAGTTGCCGGTTAACGGAAAGCCGGATCAAAAGAAATGGGTCCTGATAGTAAATATCAATCCGGGCGGACCAAACGGAGGTTCTGCCACCCAGTATTTCGTGGGCGAATTCGACGGACATAAATTTACCAACGAATCCACCGAAATTCAGTGGGCCGACCAGGGAAAAGACAATTATGCAACGGTAACTTTTTCGAATATTCCTGAAACGGATGGCAGGCGCATTTCCATTGGCTGGATGAGCAACTGGCAATATGCTAATGTTGTTCCAACTGGGGTATGGAGAAGTGCGATGACTTTGCCCCGTGAGCTTAAACTGATTTCAGAAAATAATAAATACCTGCTTACATCCGAACCTGTAAAGGAAATACAGCTGCTGCGCGAAAGCAAAACAGAATTAAAACCAGGGCTTATTAAAGAAAAACTGGAAATCGCAGAGCCACCGGTGCTGGCTGAACTGGATCTGAAATTCTCACTTCCGGCAACCGATGCTTCAACTGATTTTGGAATTGAACTTTATAATTCGAAAGGCGAAAACCTGTTGATCGGGTATGATAAAACCAAAGGCGAATTTTATGTAAACAGGACGAATGCCGGCAACAGCGATTTCTCGAAAGATTTCAGCGGAATACATGTTTCTCCATTTGCCCTGGGCGGATCAGCAGTTGATATGCATTTAGTAATTGATGCAGCCTCGGTCGAATTATTTGCCATGGGCGGCAAAGTGGTGATGACAGAAATATTCTTCCCGACCGAAGGTTTTTCAGGTATTCGGTTGTACAGCAAAAATGGCAATGTGCAACTCGATTCCGGTTCAGTTTATAAATTGAATTCCATCTGGGAAAACACCAAAAAATAATCCTGTTAAAAACGTAAAACAGATTTTACTTGTCAGCACAATAAAAACTTGATTGGTTGAGGTTTGGTTACAGCCTGGTTCTAAAATGCTTCGTTGCACCGTTGCGTTTTGGTTCCAGGTTGTTTTTTTACGAAAGAGCAACATAATCCTGCTCTGAGTCAGCCTGTTACATGATTGACGAACTCTTTCATCTTTATTTTGAGCAACAAAGTATCATGTACAACAATTCAGGCTCATTGTGATCGAATACATGGTTCAGCCTAATACAGAAATGATCTTGAATGTTCCAATCACTGAGTCAGTTTATTTAGTACTTACTGAAAAACAAAAATCGAATTCCCCTATGATTTCCCGTAGGGAATCAATACCAATAGTTAAATGAAAGTTTAATACAGAATTGTCCGTAGGACATTAATATTCATTGCATTATGTTGATCCCCTGACGGGGAATCAGGATTGAAGTCGTGATTTTTTATTGATATTTATCCCCTGACGGGGAAAAATCAATTCGGTATTTTGTATGGATTAACCATATAATTGCAAGTTATCCTTGCGTTGATCAATGTGCGAGAAGCCGTCAAAGCATAGAGAAAAAGCTATTTAGCTATTTCTCAGCAGATCTTATTTACGCCGAAGTATTGTTCTGAACAAAGTCTGTCGGCGAAATAGAATACAGATCTTTAAAACATTTTGAGAAATACGAAGGACTTGAAAACCCTGTTTCGTAAGCTACCTCGGAAATGCTTTTCCCGCTTTCGCTAAGCATGGCTGCGGCTTTTTTCAGCTTGATATTACGGATAAATTCACTCACAGTCAGCCCGGTAAGATGTTTTATTTTCCGGTAAACGTGTACACGCGAGAGGCTCATCTCAACACTCATCTGTTCCACACCATATTCATTATCGGTTAAATGCTTTTCGATTATGGTGTTACATTTTTTCAGGAAATTACTGTCGAGCTGCGAAATTTTATTTTCCTTCACAAACTGCGTGATCACATCCTGCTGGTAATGCTTGCGTAGTTGCTGCCGGCTTTCGATCAGTTGCTTTACACGCACTTCGAGGTGTTTCTTATTGAAAGGCTTGGCAATATAGGAATCGGCGCCGATTTCGAGTCCTTCAATTTTATGTTCATGCGACGATAATGCGGTAAGCAGGATGAGCGGAATATGGCTTGTCCGGATATCCCCCTTAAGTTTCCGGGTAAACTCCAGGCCATCCATTTCGGGCATCATCACATCGCTGATAATCAGGTCGGGCTGTTCGATATAAATTTTCTCAAATGCATCAACCCCATTGGAGGCTGTCATAATCCTGTAATTATCAATCAGGCATGATTTTATGAATTTACCGACATCTGCATTATCCTCCACAATCAGGAGCAGCGGCATATTTTCATAATCATCCGAAATATAAGTTTGATTCCGGCTTTCCACATCGGCATCTTCCTGGCTTAATTCAGGGAAAATCTGTTTTTCAATCCGGGTATATTCCTTATCAATTCCACTGATTTCGTCGGCGGTAAAATGATCTTTCCCCATCTGGAAGTACACCGCAAAAGTTGAGCCCTCCCCTTTTTTGCTTTTCACAACTATATCGCCGTGATGCAGTTCAACGAACCCTTTTGAAAGAGGCAGACCAATTCCTGTGCCGGCGCCAATATTTCCTTTATCCTGTTCAACCTGGTAAAACCGTTCAAAAATCCTGTTCAGGCTATCTTCGGCAATACCAATGCCATTATCTCTTATTTCAATTTCAACTGCCTCCTTTTCAGCACCATTAAAGATATGATTCACTTTTTTGATGTTCATTTCGATGGTCCCGGATTCAGAAGTAAATTTAAATGCATTCGAAAGCAGGTTGAACAAGATTTTATCCACTTTATCCCTGTCGAAATACAAAGGTTGTTCCTCCAGCGCGCTATTAAGTGTGAAACTGATATTCTTCCTCACTGCCAGTTCCTCGAAAGCTTCTTTTATATCGCGGGTAAAAGCAATAATATCATATTCCCCGGCACTGAGTTTCATCTTTTCATCTTCAACTTTCCGCAGATCCATCAGTTGGTTGATCATCCTGAGTAAGCGGGTAGCATTGCGAAGCATCATCTGCAACTGGCTGCGGAGTTCTGCAGAAATTTTTCTGTCCGAAAGGATGGTTTCCAGGGGCCCGATCATTAACGTGAGCGGAGTCCGGAATTCGTGAGAGATATTGGTAAAGAAAACCATCTTTGCTTTTGTGGCTTCCTCCAGTTCGAGTGAAATCTTACGTAACTCTTCATTTTGCCGTGTAATGGCTTGTTTCTGAACTTCAAGTTTCAGGTTGGCTTTGGCTTTATTCCTGAATCCCCTGAATAGTAAAACGATTAAAACAATAACCAGGAACAGCGAACTGAGTGCCACGATCAGCCAAAACCGCTGACTCAGGTATTTTTTAACCTGTTCGTCCAGTATTTTCCGCGAATTAACGATCCTGTTATGGAGGTTCAGTATTTCATCGGTCTGGAATTTCAATGCCCGCACATTTGTCGAATCAATAACCAGCGTATTGAGAATATTTTCTTTTTTTACCGGCTTATCATTCAGCAAATCCCAGGCCAGTGAAACCGCCAGGCTACCACCGGTTGGATACAGCATGGTTGCATCCAGTTTCCGGTCCATTACTGCCTCTATGCCACATCCGGCTCCGGGTAAACCGTCAACACCAATAAAGAATGCATTTTTCCTGTTGAATTTTTGAATGCATGCATTATAAGCACCGAGTGCCATAACATCGTTGTGCGCATACACAAGGTCGAAGGGCTCGTTAGTTGCCAGAAAGTTCTTCATCACTTTTTCGCTTACAGCTACTTCCCACTCCCCTGACAATGACTTAGCAATTGTAATTTCCGGGGCCTTTGATATTTCTTCCATAAAGCCTTTATGACGCTCTTTGGCAGGCGAAGAACCTTCGAGTCCGGAAATTTCGACAATACGACCTTTCCCTTTTAATAACTTAACTGCATAAATTCCGGCTTCTTTCCCGATCTGGTAACTATTGCCGCCAATAAATGCAGAATAATCAGCGGATTCAATTTTACGGTCGATCAAAATTACAGGTATTCCTTTTTTAAAAACTTCACTTACAATGCCGGTAAGCGGTGCCGATTCATTGGGCGAAACAATAAGCAGATCAATCCCGGCAGCCATCAGTTCTCTGATATCATTCACCTGTTTTTTGCTGCTGTTCTCCGCGTCTTTAATCAGGAGTTGTAAGTTGGGATAATAGAGCAATTCGTTTTGCATTTCCTGGTCCATCGATCTGCGCCAGGCATCAGCCGTTGTACATTGTGAAAAGCCGATGAGGAACTTCCCAGTTGCCCTATCGTTTTTAGCCTGAGGATAAACGGCCAGGGGAAATAAGAAAGCAAGAAAACCCAGGATAAGAACTACTCTCATAACATGTGATAAAGCAGGAATTTTTCGTAAAGATACACAGAAAAC
>CAYNVK010000343.1:0-4510 GCA_964400395.1 uncultured Lentimicrobiaceae bacterium
TAGCCTTTCACAAAAGTAATACTTAATTGGCAAGCAACCACACTTTTGCTCAGTCGTATCGCGCTCTTCAGCTTTCAAAAAATAAAGGGAATTAATCCGGCTGAATGGTTGCATGCAGCTGAATTTAATTCCCAAATAGTTTAACGGTTCCTGAACCGGAAGAACATATACCCGGCTTACCAGCTGGTTAAAATAAACTGTAGGTTAGTGATGCATTAACAGCCTGGCCCCAGTAAGTGTTGTCGTATTCTTTATCAGTTACACCTTCGGTTTCGGTTTCGAAGTTATCGTGTTTATAATAAAACTGCGCGTTGTATGATAGGTTTAACCTGAGTTTTTCTGAAAGATAAAAATAGGCAGAAAACTGCGGACCCGTATAAATATTAAATGAATTAGTGTGGTCGGGCTTATCTGATTTGGTTTCGCCCTCATTCAAGGTTTGCCAGCTGCTGTTCAGGTACCAGCTTAGGTTTAACCAGGTGCGCGAATTGGGATAGTAGCCAAACCCGCAGTCGCCCGAAAAATCGATTGCCGGTGTAGCATCTGTGTAAAATTCGGTTTCGGTTTCCGGATCTGGTTCAATGTTGTTTACCCGGTTCTGGTAATACTGCTGTATTCCGACGCCCCCTTTCACATGGGCAAAATTCTGCCAGCTGCGGCTGGTGGGCTTTTCGTAAGCATATCCTACTACCAGTTTCAGCGCAGCCATTTTATTATTTGTGGTTCGCTCGCCAACGAGGTCTTCCGGAAAGTTATTGTCCATTTTTTCGTATTGGTAATTATAATTGAAACCAGCTTCTAATCCTGTATAAATCCTGTGCCCGGTTTGCCTCACCGGGTTGTTTGCATAAGCCCAGTTATCATTTAACGAAGTAAAATACGCAGCATCGGCGGCACTGACTATGCCCGATTGCTGTAGCAACGAATCAATGGCTGTAATTTCTGCTATCTTCCTTAAACGGTAGTCGAAAAAGCGTTTGTATTTCAGTTTTGTCATCAATTGTGCAAGTGCCACTACATCCTCATCTGTTACCGCACGTTTTTCGCGATTCAGTGCACCCAGATCATCGAGCACGTACAATGCCATCCGGGCATCCTGAACCTGTTCTATGCGCCCTTTCCCAATTAAAAAGGAACCGCTCATCTGGTTGTAAAAGTCTTTGTCTTTGGTTTCCTGTGAGGTGTTAAGCGTATTATTCTGCCACACTTTTTGGCTTTCCGAGTTTCCCCTGTTGTCGATGGTTAATGCCCCGTTTATTTCAATATATCCCTGCTTCGGATTATAAAACCTGCGAAGCCCGGTCAGATCGAGATACTCTTTATGGTTCGATGAATTAACTTTGTTCTCAATATTGGAAGTGCCATTTGTGTTTTGGTAATTACCACTTGTTGAACCAATACCGGCATTAAAATACGACCAGAATTCGCCCTGCGCCTTTGCCGAATTGAGGTATCTTGAATAAGATGCCCCGGCCTGGGTATTGAGCGAAAACGACTTACGGTTTCCATCGTTAAAACCAGTCAGTTTGTTATAACTTGCATTGCTGGCAAGCCCGAAATTCAGATCGAGCGATTGGTACAGGTAATCCGGATTTTTGTAGTCCGAGAGCCTGAAAGTTGTGTTTTGAGCGCTTAAGGTTGCGAAACCTGAAAGAAACAGTCCGATTGTAAATGCTGTAAGAAGATGGCTTTTTTTCATAGATATAATAATTAGATTAATAAAAAGCGTGAATGGGGCTAATGATTTTGATATGCTTTAAAATTAATGGTCAAATATAAAATAAATAGGTTGTTTATGCAAAGGTGTTTTAACAGATTTTAAGACCGATTCACCGATCCGATCAGGTTTTTTGCATATTTTATTAAGTTTCGGTGATTTTGTTTGCGATAAAATTCCATCTTTGTTAATGAGAAATCATTTTTATTCAAATATCCAGGCACATTTTCCCGCAAATAATAACCAAACCCATAATCAGAATGAGAAAAACATCCTTTAGTTTATTCAACGGCTTGATAGCGACAGTGCTGCTGGCTGTTATTTTGTTTTCCGGTTTTTCAGCTGTAGCGCAGAAAGCTAAACCGAAAAAAGAAAAAAAGGAAGCTGCCAAACAGGAAGCAAAATCCGATACGTTAAAATCAGGAACCTTCGGGGGATTAAAATGGCGTTCCATCGGCCCTGCATTTACATCGGGCCGTATAGCCGATTTTGCAGTGAACCCCAACAACCACAGCGAGTGGTTTGTGGCTGTGGCATCGGGCCATGTGTGGAAAACCGTTAACAACGGAACCACCTTCGAACCTGTATTCGATGGACAGAAATCATACTCCATCGGGGTTGTAGTAATGGATCCCAACAACAGCAGCGTGGTTTGGGTAGGTACCGGCGAAAATAACCACCAGCGCGCCCTGGGTTATGGCGATGGGGTGTATAAGAGCATCGACGGAGGTAAATCGTGGAAAAACATGGGCCTCAAAAACTCGGAACACATCGGTAAAATTTTAATTGATCCGAAAAACAGTGATGTGGTATACGTGGCTGCCGAAGGATCGGCCTGGGGACCGGGTGGCGACCGTGGGCTATATAAAACTACCGATGGTGGCAAAACCTGGAAGAAGATACTCGACATCAGCGAAAATACCGGTGTGAATAATGTTATAATGGATCCGCGCGATTCGAAAGTGCTGTATGCCAGCAGTGAGCAGCGCCGCAGGCATGTGTTTACAAAAATTGGCGGAGGTCCCGAAACGGCCATCTATAAATCCGTTGATGGTGGCGAAAGCTGGGATAAGTTAAAAAGTGGCCTTCCGGGTGCCGACATGGGCGGGATAGGCCTGGCTATTTCGCCGGTTAACCCCGATTATGTGTATGCAATTATTGAAGCTGCCGGCGATGCAGGTGGTTTCTTCCGCAGCACCAATCGTGGTGCCACCTGGCAGAAAATGAGCGATCATACCGCCCAGGGCCAGTATTACAACGAAATTTACTGCGACCCTATCGATGTTAATAAAGTCTACTCTGCCGAAACAGTTTCGCAGTTTACCCTCGATGGTGGCAAAACCTGGCGCGCCATTGGCAATAACAAACGCCATGTCGACGATCATGCCATCTGGATTGATCCTTCCGATACACAGCATATGTTTATTGGCGGCGATGGTGGTATTTACGAAACCTTTGATGGCGGCAAGGAATATGTTTTTAAATCGAACCTGCCTGTTACACAGTTTTACAGGGTTCAGGTCGACAATTCAACGCCTTTTTATTATGTGTACGGAGGTACCCAGGATAACAACAGCTTTGGCGGACCTTCGCGCACCATCAGCGGGTCAGGGGTTACCAGCGACGAGTGGTTTGTAACCTGCGGCGGTGATGGATTCTGGTCACAAATAGACCCCGTGGATCCCAATATCGTTTATTCGGAATCGCAGTATGGCGGCATGGTGCGCTACGACCGTAAAAGCCAGGAATCGGTTGACATCCGTCCCGAGCCCCGTAAGGACGAACTTACCTACCGCTGGAACTGGAATACCCCGCTGATCCTCAGCCCGCATTCGCCTACACGATTGTATTGTGCAGCCAATAAAGTTTTCCGCAGCGACGACCGTGGTAACTCCTGGCAGGTGATCAGCGATGACCTTACCGCGCAAATTGACCGCAATACCTGGCCGGTGATGGGCAAATACTGGAGCTATGATGCCGTTGCAAAAGATGTTTCAACCTCGCTGTTCGGAACTATTGTTTCGATGGACGAATCGGCTGTTAAGGAGAACCTGTTGTTTGTAGGAACTGATGACGGCGTGATACAGGTTACCGACGATGGAGGCAAAACATGGAATAAAACGGATAAATTCCCAGGTGTGCCCGAAAATACTTATGTAAGCGACCTGATGGCTTCGCGTTTCGATGCCAACGTGGTATTCGCCTCATTCGACAATACGCTTCGCGACGATTTTAAACCTTATCTGCTGAAAAGTACTGACAAGGGGAAAAGCTGGACTTCCATAGCAGCCAACCTTCCAAAAGATGAAACCGTTCACAGCATACAGCAGGATTTTATAAATCCCGATCTTTTGTTTGTGGGCACCGAATTCAGTTTCTATTTCAGTAACGATGGCGGCAAAACCTGGGTAAAATTATCCAATGGTATGCCTTCGGTTCCCGTTCGCGACATTACCATCCAGAAAAGAGAAGGCGACCTGGCCGTGGCAACCTTTGGCCGAGGCTTTTATATTATGGATGATTATTCGCCGCTGCGATTGGTAAATAAGGATATTCTTGCCAAAGATGCCCACCTTTTCCCTGTAAAAGATGCGCTGATGTACATTCCTTCCGATACCAAATACGGGCAGGGATCCACTTATTTTGTGGCTAAAAATCCTGACTTCGGGGCTGTTTTCACTTATTACCTGAAAGATGCACCAAAGTCGCTGAAAGATATGCGCCAGCAGCGTGAAGCCAAGCTTTTCGAAAAAGGAGAGCGGATTCCACAGCCTACGGATGCTGATTTACGCA
>CAYNVK010000344.1:0-1614 GCA_964400395.1 uncultured Lentimicrobiaceae bacterium
TCCAACAGATTTCGGATTTTTTTCATACTTTTGTAAGTTAATGTTACTGATTGATTTTGATCTGATTGGGACATTATTGTGCGGAACAGTAGGCCAATACTGTTCCGTTTTTTTAGATACTTTTACTTCATAGGCATCTGATTTTTTTGGGGTTGAGGTTAGTACTTATTGAATTGATTGGGTTGTTCTTTTATCAGGATGATTATCACTATACTTCTTTCATTCTTTTATAGCTAATCAACCTGCTGATATATTCAGTTTTCAAGTAAGTTTATTCACATTTCCCTTTAAAAGAGTTCGAAAGCACGAAACGTATTGCAGTATATTCAGTTACAGCTAAGCCAGGTGTTGTTTCGAATGCTTTTCACCGGAAAATTACCTGCACCCGGATCAAAATTATTTTCTGCACAGCAACAAATCCTGAATAAACTCTCACTCCGCAACTATTCAAAGGTTCAATGATAAACAGTTACAAGGGAATTGAAAGTACACGATTTATAAGTAATGATCGGTTGGGTTCAGGAAACACAATACCATAAAATTTGAATCTTGTATGCAACCACAACTCTTTGCTTATAATCTGCTTCTGCTAAAGAATGTAATGAAATAAAATACAAATTATTAAAGCCTTCGTGCAGAAGTATTAACTGCAAATATCGTATCAGAACCCACGAAAGACTACAAACAGATTTTCAGAAAACAATGGTATTTTATCCTGAATGTTATAAAATCATTACTAAAGCAGATATTTAAGTTGATGTTTTATCATTTATGCAGATAAGCTGCATAAATAAAGTACATGCTGAAGCCGTTCAGCCAGACACCAAATAATATGATACATGTAAAAAAAATGCTGAGTTGCAGGCTGACTAATTATTTGTCCTGCGCATCCCCGGCAGCGAGCAGGAAAAACAAAGGTGCATTCCAGTTTATGGCTATTTCGTTGGTCGAATAGCTGCACTGGGCGTCAGCATATGATTTTGCCGGGAATGTACTGCGCGTAATTCCGGGGCAATCATTCAGCACGACGGTATTAGGTCCTCCGGCCAAAAAGCCCGGGCAAGGCGCATCAATACCATCAGCCCCGGATGGCCGGTGATGAATATGCATTACCTGTTTTGCGCCAAAGCCTGTAACAAAACAATAATTGGTAGCATTACGGCCCAGCAGATAATCAAGGTCGCCCTGGATTGATTTGTAATAAACCGGGTTATTGCTAATGCGGGCTGCTACCAGTTTCAGCACGGCAATGTTGGCTACATCCGAATTGCTTCCCCATTTGAAAAAATCGATACTTACATGATATGGTGATTGTTGTGCTTTCGATACCAATTGGTCGACATACCTGAATAACTGTTTTTGAGCCAGTGTTCTGAGCGTTTCGAAGCTTGTGCCTTCGCTCAATGCCAGCGATAAAATGCCGTTCATACCCGAATAATCCCACGATGGAACCATGATTTTCTGATCCATAAGTTCCTTTCCTGAAACCATTGAAGCATTGCCGGTGGCAAGCCCAAGTTCGGCCGAAGCCCAGAAAAATTCGTCGCTCAAAAAGGTATCGTCATAAGCGCCTGTCGAAATATCAGCTGGATTTTTATAATAAATTGCAGGATT
>CAYNVK010000344.1:1714-4499 GCA_964400395.1 uncultured Lentimicrobiaceae bacterium
GGCCGGATCCTGCATGGTAAGCATCCAGCGCAGGTTATACAACAGTTCATTGAAAACATCGGGAATTCCATTGCCACTTTCGGGGATATGGATATCCAGTTTTTTGCAATAATCAGGATACACCTGGGCAAAAAGCAACAAGGTATAAGTGGTTATTCCGCTGTTAACCACGTATTTGTTGTAATCGCCGGCATCGTACCAGCCACCGGGACTTGAAATCACAGTTCCTTCGGGGCGGGAAGCGGAGGCCGCTGAAGTGTGTACCCTTACCAGGTTATCAGGATGACCCGCGGGCCTGGCCCATTTGCCGGCATATAGCGCAGAAATCTCCATGCCTGAGCGATTCAGATAAAATGCTTTTAATGATGCCTTTGCAATATCGGAGTAAACATTGCGGCTGATAACAAAAGGATATGAAACAACTGCATTTTTACCTATCACCAGTTGATAGGTACCGGGAGCCGTAAACGCCGAAAAATCAGCTGCACTTACACTGTCGCCCGAAAGCTCCCAATATTTCATAGGGCCCGGTTTGCCGGTAAAAACAACCTTACCGCTTTTGCTATCAACAATTTCGAACTTACCCGCTTTAACACGCAGCAATGCAATTTTTTCGGCCAGCGGTTTAAATCCCAATTGGTTCACCAGGATTAGTTCCGGAGTTACAACTGCTATATACTTATTTTCATCGGGCGTATCAGCCACCGTAGTAAAACCGTTTTGTATCGCTGCAAAAAACAGGATGGCAAATAATGTTATTATTTTCATTATCAAAATTTTGCTGTGTTATCATTAATACGGCCTGTAAAACCGGAATACTGCCGAACCAGATTTATTTCTATTGATTTATTTTCGAGAAAAAATCCTTGTCCAGATGGTGATTAATGGCAGAAAAATGTTGGCCGTTGGGGCCGTGGTCGTCGATGATTGCAGGTGCCAGCGCACCAGGCAATACCGCGGTAACCGGATGTTGCGCATTGGGTCCTCCCATGTCGGTCTGTAACCAGCCCGGGTCGAGGGTATTTATCCGCACTCCCGTATTCTGAAGTCTTGCTGCAATATCGTCGGTAAGTTTATTCACTGCCCATTTCGAAGCGCCATAAGGAGCCAGTTCGGGCTCATGCATTATTCCCGACGAGAGGTTTATTACCCGGCCAAAACCATTTTCAATCATTTTGGGAATGAAGGCAGCACAAAGGCTGTACATGGCACATACATTCACCCGCATGGTATCAAGCCAGTTATCCCAGCTGTGTTCCCAAAAATTGCTCCTGTACGGGATCATCATTGCTGCATTGTTGTACAAAATATCGATGTTGATGCCCAGGGCATTTACCTGCTCAATCAGCTGTTTCACCAATAATTCGTCGGATAACTCACCAACCACGCAATAGGTGCTGACGTTGAATGGCTTGAGTAGCCCGAGTGTTTTTTCGCAACTTTGGCGGGTACGACCGTGTACCACAATGTTGCAGCCCAGCTTTGCCAACCCGATGGCAATTTGCTGCCCTATGCCACGGCTCGAGCCTGTTATAAAAGCATTTTTGTTTTTCAGATCAATCATTTCAATTTCTTTTAAGGTTGATTGTTAAACAATTGGTGATGAAGGATAGTTATTTTGTATCCATCAATGCATTTAAGATGGGCATTACCCAATGCTCTTTTTCAATGTTGTACACAATAAAATCGCTGTCGAACTGCCAGTATGCCCAGCTGAAGCCAAATTTTTCGGCAGTACGGGCAACACAGGCGGTGTACCTTGCACGCGAATCCATATCTCCCTTATCGTAAGCGCCAAACTCACCCAGGAAAATCGGGCGGTCATTTGCTTTTGACCAATCCGCTGCTACCTTCAAACGGGTTTCAACATCTGCTTTTTCCTCCTTTGTACCATTCCAGCGGATGCCGCTCAGGTTTTTAAAATCGTTGGCCCAATATGCACCCTGGTGGGTAAAAGGCATGGGATGATAGAAGTGAACAGTTACAATGATGTTCCTATCATTTTCGGGCAAAACCAGCGTTGGCAGACTCTCGATGCCATTCCAGTTGCCCGGTCCAATAATTAAAGTCCGGTTTGGATTGGTTTCGCGGACCAGTTTAATTGCCTCGAGCAGGTATTCGTTCCACATTTGTACCGTGAGTTTCTGGTTGGGTTCATTCAGAAGTTCAAACAGTACCTCATTTGGCATATCCTTGTACCTGGGAGCCAGCTGACGCCATACCGAAAGGAACATTTCCTTTTTTGCAACGGGATCATCAGCCATAGCGTTAAATTCGTGCAAATCGAGTATCACCATCAGCTTTGCTTCTAACCCTTTTTTCACAACCCAATCCAGGGTTTGGAGCCATTCAGGTTTAAGTTTAAAGGTAGTTTTGTCCATGCCCGAAAACGCAAAAAGGTTCACCCTGATGGTCGAAAACCCGGCATCTTTTATCTTTTTAAAATACGTTTCCTTGAATCGCCCTTTGGTGTGATCAATCCATAGCATACTGTCGTAGCCAATAATGTTAACACCCCGGGCCATTTTGGCGCATTGTTCGCTGGCAAAAGTATTTTGTGCCGATAATTCATTTTTAACAGTCATCAAGGCAATCAGCATTGCACTTAGCAGAATTAATTTTTTCATCACTTTATGTTTGTTATCACGGTTTTTACGGGTCATGTTTCTTACAGACCATTTATGATAGCGTATATTTTATTTTCTTCTTCTTTCGAAAAAGAAATATTTTTCAGCGTATCGATATTGTCATTCAATTGCTTAACAGAACTTACGCCTACAATTAC
>CAYNVK010000345.1:0-4494 GCA_964400395.1 uncultured Lentimicrobiaceae bacterium
CTGGGATGTTTCAAGCCTGGTTTTGTTACCATTACCGAACCCGCAACAAAATTTATCGCCTCTATCACCAGCCAGACCAATGTAGCCTGTGCCAGCAGCAATACCGGTTCGGTAACTGTTGCGGCTAACGGCGGAATTGCACCCTACCAGTTTAATATTGATGGCGGATCGTTTCAGCCCGGTGGCACATTCAGTAACCTGGCAGCGGGAGCACACACCATTATTGCAAGGGATGCAAACGGATGCGAAGTTATTGTGCCCGTGGTTATCACAGCTCCCCTTAACGGTATTTCGGCAGTTATCAGCAGCGTGACCCATGTTAGCTGCGCTGGCCTGTCCGATGGAAGTGCAACAGTAACTGCCAGTGGCGGTACATCGCCATACACTTATGCCTGGATGACAATTCCGCCGCAGAGTACGGCCACCATTTCGAATCTGAAGGCAGGAAATTATATAGTAACATCCACCGATGCAGCCGGTTGTTTTGTAATAGATACAGCAGTTATCACTGAGCCATTACCACTCAGAGCTACTATTGCCAGCCAGGTTAATTTCGATTGTGCCACCAGCACCAATGGCTCAGTAACAGTTGCTGGTTTGGATGGAACACCAGGTTATCAATACAGCCTGGATGGCGGCCCCTACCTGCCGGCTGGAACGTTTATAAACCTTGCCGTTGGAAATTACACAATTACGGTTCGGGATGCTAATAACTGCACTTTCGACCAGGCTGTTCAGATTATTGTGGACGGGTTGGTACTTGCTGCCGATGATGTAGCAAACACAGCTGAAGATACGCCTTTGAATGATAATGTGATGACTAACGACCGCGTGGTTTGCAACCTTCCGATCGTGGTTACTTCGCATACTGATCCCCTGCATGGAAGCGTTATTGTTAACTCCGATGGCAGCTACACCTACACGCCCGCGACTGATTTTAACGGAACAGATACTTTTGGCTATACAATTACTGATAATGCAGGTAACAGCTCTAGTGCTACCGTTACCATTCAGGTTGACCCGGTAAATGATCCGCCGGTAATTGTGAGCGAAAATGTTGATGTTTTTTATAATATACCGGCAGCCGGCACCTTAAGTTTGACTGGCAGTTACGATCCTGATGGTACTGCACTCGCCATCAACACTACACCGGTTGTTGATCCTGTGCATGGTACTTTCAGCATTGCTGCCGACGGCAGTTATACCTATACGCCCAATCTGAACTACCAGGGCAGCGACATGGTTGTAATCAGCATTTGCGATGCAGGTTTACCCTTGCCTCCTATGTGTAGCAACGATACCCTGTATATAACCGTGTTGCCTCCAAACCAACCTCCTTTGGCTGTTAGTGAAAAGATTACACTATGCATTGATGCCCCGTTTGTAGGCACAGTTTCCAATGGCGGTACCGTATTTAACGGCGATACTGATCCCGAAAATAACCTGCCACTGGTGGTGAACAGCACTCCGGTGCAAGGTCCTGCACATGGCGTTTTCTCTTTTACTGATGTGGTTGCAGGAACATTCAGCTATACACCCGATAATGGATATTCCGGTTCAGATTTTGTTGTTCTGAGTCTTTGCGATTCGGGAACACCGGTTGCATGCAGCAACGATACTGTATATTTTGAAGTGATAGCGCCTGTTACGGCAAATGCCGGGTTGAGCCAGGTGCTATGCAACTCCGATGTGGCATCGCTGGTCGGTAATGCTGCTGCGCCGGGCATTGGAAGCTGGGCATTGGTTTCAGGTCCGGGTGCGCCGGTTATTTTCCCGACAACCGGCAATGTAGCCCTGGTAACCGGGTTAACAGCCAGCACTGTCCCTTATATTTTTAGTTACACCATCACGCTCAATGGTTGTTCGTCAACCGATACCATGCAGGTTATCAACAACCTTCCTGCCACGGCGGCTTATGCAGGTACCGATCAGAAATTGTGCAGCAACAATCCGCTTGCAGGCACAACAATGGCCGCAAATACGGCAGTTGTGGGTACAGGATTATGGTCGCAGCTTTCGGGACCGGCACCTGCGGTTTTTGCTGATGCCAGCGATCCGAATACCGGTGTGTCCGATCTTGTACAGGGTGATTATGTTTTCCAGTGGCAGATTTCCAACGGACTGTGCCAGCCGAGTGCTGATGTTGTTATTGTTTCTGTTTCAAATCCTGCTGTGGCTAATGCCGGTGCCGATCTCGAAACCTGCGAACTGGCCCCGGTCACCATCACAGGCTCATCAGCTCTCAACGCAAGCTCCCTGCTCTGGACCAGCAACGGTAACGGGACTTTCGATGATTCTACCAGCCAGAATCCTACCTATACCCCCGGATCAATAGACCTGGCTGCAGGTGCTGTAATACTCACCCTGCATGCCGAAGGGAATGGTGCATGTACGGCAGGTAATGATATAGTTGTGCTTACTATTAATAAAACACCTTTGGCCAATGCCGGTTCTGATGCAGGAATTTGTATCGGGAAAAATTTCACAATTACCGATGCTACAGCTTCCAACTATGGTGCTGTTAACTGGACAGTTGTTCCACCTACTGCAGGAACTGTAGCCAATGATACCACCTTGACTCCAACCTTCAGGCCTGCGGCCGGTTTCTCAGGCACGGCTTCGCTCGTACTGCATACAAAAGGCAAAGGGGCTTGTATGGCAAATGAAGTAACTGACACCATGAACATAGAAGTGATTACTTCGCTGACAGCTGATGCCGGGTTCGACCCAACCATTTTACCGGGTGCTACTGCCATTTTACAGGGCAATGTGTCAGGCGGTTCCGGTTTTTATGCATGGAGCTGGGCTCCGGCGGCTCAACTCGAGAATTCAGGAGTTCAGAACCCGACTACCCTGCCTTTGTTTGCTGATACAGAATTCGCGCTAACAGTACTTGATATAAATACAGGCTGCACCGATACCGATACAGTGCAGGTATTGATCGATAAACAAAATTATCCGCTGGCAGCAGTTGCTGATTACGATACTACACTTATCGATATGCCTGTTACCATCGACGTACTGGCCAACGACCGGAAACCTGAGGGCGATCAGTTTGTACTCAGCTTATGCGGGAGCCCTGCACATGGCATCGTGGTGCTCAACTCCGATTCAACCATTACCTATACTCCATATCCGGGTTTCGAAGGCGAGGATTCTTTCTGCTACAGGATTTGTGATAGCAACAAGCCGTTGTTATGTGCTGATACCCTGGTATACATCTTCGTGAAGAAACCTGGTATCGAAGACCTGCATGCCTATAATGGTATTTCTCCGAATGACGACGGCAGCAACGATGTTTGGAAAGTGAGGGGTATAGAAAAATATCCCGACAATACCGTTGTGATATTAAACCGCTGGGGCGATAAGATCCGTGAATTTGCCAATTACAACAACACCACCCGTTGTTGGGATGGCAAAAACGAAAAAGGGGAGTACGTTCCCGATGGCACCTATTTCTACATTGTGGATGTGAAAAATGTAGGCGTGCTGAAAGGCTGGATTTATTTACGAGGCAAGTAAACATGCCCTGAGTAACACAGCGTATAGATTAAACGCAGATGAATGAATTACCCGGAATATAAAAATGAAAAAATAGTCAGGAATGAGTAAAACGAAAAATCAGATTGGAACGGCAGCTTTACCTGTCGCGGCTTTTCGGGCACCTGATATGCATTTAATACCAACGCAGCAATGAAAAAGTTAATCCTCATAATTATTTTGCTGGCGAGCCTGGGAGGCTATGCGCAGCAGGATGTACTCTTCAGTCAGTTTATGTTTAACAAACTTACTGTAAACCCCGCGTATGCAGGAAGCAGGGAAGTTTTTAGTGCTGACGCGGTGTACCGGTATCAATGGGTTGGTATCGACGGGGCGCCAAAAACCTTTTCGCTCAGCATGCATGCGCCACTGCGTAACGATCATATCGCGCTGGGTGGTTATGTATATAATGATAAAATAGGGCCGGTAGTTGAGCAGGGTGCGCTCTTAACCTATGCCTATCGTATTACGCTTCCAACAGGTAAGTTATCATTTGGATTGTCGGCCGGCTTTAAGTACAATGATGTAAACTGGAATATGATTGAAATTGAAGACCCTGATTTTTCGTTCCAGGGCCAATACAAGAACAAGCTTTTACCCGATGCAAACTTTGGGATTTATTATTACTCGAACCGGGTTTTTGCCGGGTTATCGTCAAAGCAATTGCTGCAGAATGAATACGGTATGGTTGAGCAGGATGGCAAAAAGACTTACTCGAAATTGCTGAGGCATTTTTACGGAATGGCCGGTGTGGCTGTTCCGGTTTCGGACCAGGTAATTTTCAGGCCATCCATACTTGTAAAATATGTGAAGGATGCACCCTGGCAAATGGATTTGAATGCCAGTTTCCTGTTTAACGACTTGTTTTCGCTGGGTATGACTTATCGCACTGCCGGTGACCTGGTGTTCTTAACTGAAATCAATATCGGGAAGAAATATCGCCTTGGATATTCC
>CAYNVK010000346.1:0-4453 GCA_964400395.1 uncultured Lentimicrobiaceae bacterium
ATCAAACGGATGAAACGGTTCAAACTTCCCCTTCATTCCGGGTAAGCGGTTTACAACCCGAATTATGGAACCCGGTTACTGCCGGAACCCGCGATCTGCCTGATTTTAAACAGGAAAACTGTAAAACCATTGTGCCGCTGGAGTTTGCGCCGCGGGAATCCTACTTTGTTGTCTTTAGGAAAAAGGTTACAACTCCGGTTAAAAATGCTATAAATTTTGTGCGCAAAAAGACCATCGGAGAACTTGACGGTGCCTGGACCGTTTACTTCGATAAAAAATGGGGAGCACCCGATTCGGTTGTTTTTGAAAAGCTGGAAGACTGGACCAAACGCCCTGAGCCCGGAATTAAATATTATAGCGGCACTGCCCGTTACCGCAAAGTGTTTGATGCGCCTCAATACTCCAGCAATGCGCCGGTTTTCCTCAACCTGGGAGCGTTTAACGCCATGGCCGTTGTAAAGCTAAACGGTGCTACGCTGGGTCTGGTTTGGGCCGAACCTCACCAGGTTGATATTTCAAAATTCATTAAAGCTAAAGGAAATGTACTTGAAATTGAAATTACCAATACCTGGAACAACCGCCTCGTAGGCGATGCCGCTTTACCAGCCGAAAAACGGCTTACCAACGCCACCACTTCGCCCGATGCCAATGCACCATTAATGCCATCAGGACTTTTGGGGCCGGTTATTTTTCAGGTTTCTGATCCAAATCCTTATGTACAAAAGCCGTTGATTTCGGCCGATAAACTCTCATTTACAAAACCCGGTAAAGCGGTTGTTTCTATTGCTTGCCCTACGGCTGACGCAAAAATCTATTACACCCTGGATGGCAAAACGCCAACCGAAAAATCATTTATATACACTAAACCTTTCGAGCTTACTGATTATTCGGTGATCACCGCAAAGGCATTCCGTAAAGGATTGCAAGCCAGCGAAACTACCCGGCTGGAAGTGGAAGCCAGCGATCCCCAGATAAACGGTCTGAACTACGAATATTTTGAAGGTTTGTGGAACATAATCCCTGATTTTTCGACCTTAACGCCCTTGAAAAAAGGCAAGACAGTTTCTCTCGATCCATCCGTGTTAAAATCCGGTGAAGATCATTTTGCCATCAGTTTTACCGGTTTTATTAACCTTCCCGAAGCCGGCGACTACACATTTTACCTGCTTTCCGACGATGGCAGCAGCTTGTATATTGATGGCAAACAGGTTATTAATAACGATGGTTGCCACGGTGAAACCGAAAAATCGGGAAGCATCACGCTAACCAAAGGGAAACACGCCATTCGCATCGCTTATTTCGAAAATATCAATGGCGAAGCATTGCGATTGAAATACAGTTTCAATAATTCGCATCCGAAAGAAATACCGCTGAGATGGCTGGCATATGAATAAATAATGTCGAATAGAAAACTCAATCTTCTGTTCGCGATGATCTTCCCCTTTCGGGGATTGAGGGGTGCGCGGAAGTAAAACTCAGTTTAAGCTCGTTTTTATACAGGCACTAACTACTAAAAAATTGAAAATGAAAAGAAAACTCCAGGCTATTGATGAACGATTCCTGCTGAAATTATTTCTGCTGCTTGCAATTCCATTCACTTCGTGTTCCATACATGCACAAAAACCCGGACTTGGTAAACACGAAGCCTCTAAACCAAACGTATGCAAGTTCGTTGTCGATAGTAGAATCAAACATCAAACCATCGATAATTTCGGGGCATCGGATGGATGGAGCATGCAGTTTATTGGTCTGTGGCCCGAGGAGAAACAGGCGAAAATGGCCGATTGGTTATTCAGTACCGAAAATGATAGTAAAGGGAATCCGAAAGGTATCGGTTTATCGCTCTGGCGTTTTAATATCGGGGCCGGTAGCACCGAACAAGGCAAAGCCAGTGGTATTGACGATGTGTGGCGTCGCTCGGAGTGTTTCCTGTTACCCGATGGCACCTACGACTGGAACAAGCAAAAAGGTCAGCGCAATTTTATGCAGTTAGCCAGGCAACGTGGCGTTGATCAGTTTCTCGGGTTTATTCTTTCGGCGCCGGTTTACTGGACCCAAAACGGCCTGGCCACCAATACCGGTCGTGGCGCTACGTTTAACCTGAAAGAAGACCGCTACGACGATTTTGCGCGGTTTATGGCCGATGTTATACAGGGCGTTGAAAAACACGACGGCATCAGGTTTAACTACATCTGCCCGTTTAACGAACCCGATGGTCACTGGAACTGGAGTGGCTCGGGGCAGGAGGGAACAGCAGCTACCAAGTACGAAATGGCCAAAACCGTCCGATTAACCGGTCCCGAATTTGCAAGCCGGAAAATCGACACCAAAATTCTGGTATCCGAATCGTTCGACTACAATTGCATGTATCGCACCCATCCCTACACAAAACCCGATAGAGGTTACCAGATACAGTCCTTCTTTACGCCCGACAGTACGAAAGCATTTATTGGTAATGTGCCCAATGTGCCTCGCCTGATGGCCGCCCATAGCTACTGGACCAATACCCCAATTGCTGATCTGCGTTCCATCCGAATGGAATTAGGTGATGTGTTGAAAAAGAACAAGGTAGGTTTTTGGCAAACCGAACTTTGTATCATGAACAACGACAAGGAAATAGGCGGTGGCGGAGGAAAAGATCTCACCATGAAAACAGCCTTGTATATTGCCCGGGTTATTCATCACGATTTGGTATATGCCGATGCTTCAGCCTGGCAATGGTGGCGTTCGGTTACAAACGGTGATTATAAGGATGGGCTTATATATGCTTCGCCTGATAACACTAACAAGGATGGATCGTTTACCGATTCGAAACTGATGTGGGCCCTGGGGAATTACAGCCGGTTTATCAGGCCGGGCGCGGTACGGTTAGGCGTTATGGCCTATGATAAACAGGGTAATCTGGTTGCCGAAGGAGATACCGATCCTTACGCATTAATGGTTTCGGCGTACCAAAACACCGATGGTTCGCCGGTTGTGGTGGTAGTTAATTACCAGGACGAACAAAAAGAATTTGATCTCGCCTGTTCAGGCTTCAAAGTGAGTATCTGGAAGCCTTATCTTACTTCCGATTTGCCCGAAAGTAACCTGGCACTGCAGCAAAATGTAGCTTATGGCACCAAAATGGTGGTACCTGCCCGCTCGGTGGTTACTTATGTTGGTACAAAGTAATTTCTGAATCAACCTTCAATGTCAACTTAAAATGTAACGTGATGAAACAACTGGCATATCATATTTTTATTCTTTCCTTATTGCTAACCCGGTTATCGGTGCAGGCCCAGGAAAATCCCGATCCTAACCTGCAATGTTGGTTTACGTTTAACAACTACACCACAGGATCTGAAACAATCGCCGATCTGAGCGGCAACAGCATCGTAGCTTCCCTGAAAAATGGAGCTGCCATTACAACATCCGGGGCTGCTGAGGGCGTTCTTGACCTGGGAAATACCAATGGATTTCTCGACCTGGGTGCTCTTTTTGGAAGTAAAATTCTGAATTCATTAAATGACTTTACCCTTTCTGTTTTTGTATGTATTGCGCCCGATGCCGTAATTACAGGTAACGGGAACTTCGTGTTCGCCTTTGGTAATTCCGAAAAGATGGCGACTGACGGCAATGGATGCATGTTTTTTTCGGCTAAAAATACCCGCTATGCAATCAGTTTAACCCACTGGGCCGGCGAACAGGGTGTTGAATCAGGCCAGGCTATGGAAAAAGGAAGATGGAAGCACCTGGCCATCAGCTATCAATCAGCGCTAAAAACAGCCCGAATATTTATCGATGGAAAAATGATCGCATCGGCATCAAACATTTCCCTGGCACCAAAAGCATTGGGAACACCGGCTTTCAATTTCATTGGCAAATCGTCGTATGCCTTAAATGGTGATGCCTACCTTACTAAAACGCTTGTCGATGAGTTCCGCGTTTATAATATTGCGCTTACTGAAAACCAGATCATTCAACTCGGGTCGAACGTTAATGATTTAAATACTTCCTGGTTCCAGTCTCAAATCAACGCTTACCTGGCATCGCTTGAAATCAAAGACGGGCAAAGTATCAGCTCCAACCTGTCACTTCCTGTTTCAGGTGATGGAATTTCAATTTCATGGAGTTCATCTGTTCCCGGAGCCATCTCGAATACCGGCATTGTCGTACGGCCGGCATTTGGCTCGCAGCCTACTGATGTAACACTCACAGCCACAGCCACAAAAGCCGGTGTAACCGTTGTAAAAGAATTCCAGCTTTCGGTTTTGCCGTATGCTTCTGATGAAATTTCGGTGAAGCTGGATGCTGAAAACCTGGCGCTGAAAGGTGAGCTTGAAAACCTGCGATCGGATCTTGCCTTGCCTTTAACCGGTGTTGAAGGCTCGGCGATCAGCTGGACTTCAGGTAACCCCGGTATTATTACCAATGACGGTAAATTATTATACCTGCCCGAAAACGGAACCGGCAC
>CAYNVK010000347.1:0-4452 GCA_964400395.1 uncultured Lentimicrobiaceae bacterium
CTTTTCAACTGAGTGGACCTGCAGGGCAGGCGTAACCCAGGGAATAGTTATATGTAAAAAGAGGCTTCAGAAAATGGGGCCTCTTTTTTTTGCCTGTGTAGTGCTGTGCTTTCCCTGATTCGAAATTAGAAGTCAAAAAAAAAGTAACTCCACTGCTGAAGTTACTTTTGAAAATGTGTTTGAATGTGATTTACACGTTGAACAGCGAACTGACTATCGGGTCATTTTTGCTGGTACGGTCATCAATACGTTTGTCCATCATAAGTGGGTAAACGCATTCGTCTATCAATGCCTGGCTGGTACGTGTTGTTACTTTGTAAGCACGTCCGGCAGCCGAAGTCGACTCGTACGAGAAATCCCAGCCAAGAACCATTACTCGTGTTCCGCGGCTGTTAATTTTCTTGATGAGGGGCACATAATCAGTGTCGCCGGCAATAATAACCACAACATCTAGTCCTTTCACGATTGAAAGTTCATACGTTTCGAGAGAGAACCAAACATCAATCCCTTTTTCTTCAGCTTCCCCGGTACGTGAGTCAACCAAAAGCGGGTAATTGTGTGTTGTGATTCCTTCGTACATAAAAATGTCGTCGATTCGACGCTCATTTGTCATCTGGGTTAAGCGGTATGCTTCATCAGGATATTTTTTCTCCAACTGGCTGGTGGAATACCTTCCCCTAAACCAATGTGTTTCAACAACCTGACAATACCGTTTCTCTGAGTTTTCAAGTTTCGAAATCTCATCCCGCAGGAATTCAGCAAGTCCATTAAAGTTAATGGTGCTTTTGCGTTCATGGTGGTAACGATAATACGAATTAACTTTCAAGAAGAAAGTCCCGTCAATGAACAGCCCGATTTTTTTGATTTTTTCTTCCATTTATTTATATAAATAATTAAATTATAAGGTTGTGATATAAAATTTAAAAAATAACAGCAACCTCGTTAAATTGTTCATTCTTATCTTCTATAAGTGATAGTGTTAAGTCTCTTAAACAAATAGTTGCAAAAACATTACACACAGGTTGCAGCCCATTCCCACTTTGAAGATGCGCAAATTTAATCACTATTTGATTAAAACCAAACTTTGAAAAAAAAATCTAACAAAAATTATTAACATTTAAACGGCTTTAAAAAAATAATCGAAAGTCAGTTATTTTGATCATTTGTGCAAAGTGCCGTTGCTGTAATAACTGCTCATAATCAGAGGGATAAAAAAGAGCTGGTGTGCACTTTAAAGCCGGGGAACGTTGTTGATCGAAAATTTTAATTATTTTGCTGAGTGTAAAATAATTTTTGGATAGGATCATCCGTAAAAGTTATGAGCACAAGGCCGATTGATGGATTTAAGGCTTATTTCATTTTGTGGGTCCAGCCATATTCGCCATCCGCTTTTTTTGCTGTTGTACTGGTGCTTATCCGGGTATCGATGCGCAGACGTGTGAAATAATCGCGGAATGAAATCGCGAAGAAAACACTGCCGGCAGTGGGTGTATCCGTATTGCGGTAATTGAGCCATATTTCCCTTGGCTGGCCGATCCACACGCCTGTCAGCTTATTAACGAACGCATTCTGCTTTAATAAACTCTTACCAGTTTTATCGAAAACATATTCCCATTCGCAGCCGTAAATGGCCTGGCCGCTGGGCTGAAATGCCGGGAGGAACCACACACTTATTGTTTGATCTGTATTTGGATGCACAAAAGTGTTGAAATACAGGTTGCAGGTATCCCTCACCAGCTGAAACTGCTGGCTGGCTATGGCAACTGCCGAACCAGGTGCTGATAGCCAGGCTGTATCTGCCGATAGCGGATGTTCCGTTACCTGGCCAAATGTGTCGATGCTTATGTTTTTCGAAAGGGTAAATGTGCTTCCGGTAGTTACAATACCCGCGGTACGCCATTTGTTATTACTTCGATAAGTAAGCCATTCGATGGATGAAATATCCTCGGCCTTTGTATACCGGGCGATGGCTGCCTGGTTGTAGTTTTCGCAGCTCACAAAATAGCTTGCCAAATCGATACATTGATTAAACCTGGTTGTGTCAAATTTTGCCTGGCCCGGTTGTGCTTTTACCAGGAAGGATACTGAAACAAGAATGATAACTAAGTATTGTTTAAACATATGAATGATTGGGCGCCTTATAGTTTTAGCTACTCTTTAGAGCCGGCACATTGCGCAATGTGCTCAGTAAAAGTAGAACTTTATTGCAAACGGAATATTTTCAAATATAGTTTGTGCGATACAACAAAAAAGCGGCAGTCGATATTACTGCCGCTTTTTGAAATCAGGTTTATTTGCTTTTATCAGGGGCTGATGGTATGGCCGGGGGCTCCTTAACGTTCTTCATTTCTCCGAGAATAACTTCAATGGCTTTATTCAGCTGATCATCAGTACCTTCGTATTCGCGCGAAGGATCGTTGTCTATTTCGATATCCGGATCAACACCATATCCTTCAATAATCCATTTGCTTTCGTCGGCCGAATAGCTTGCAAATTCAGGTTTCCGTAAATCGGCTCCATCCACAAACGGCAAGCTTCCCCTGATACCTACCACACCACCCCATGTTCGGGTACCAATTACTTTGCCGATCTGGTGTTTTTTGAAACCATACGGGAAAAGGTCGCCGTCGGATGCCGAGTACTGATTTATCAACAGCACCTTTGGCCCTGCCATTACTTTAGTGGGGGTGTGCCCGATTTGTTCCACGTTTCGGGCCATATTGCTCCGGGTTATTTCGCGGTTCAACCGTTCTATGATCATAGGCGACACATTTCCACCACCATTTCCACGATCGTCGATGATCAGCGCTTTTTTAGCCAGTTGGGGGTAAAAATACTTCACAAACTCATTCAGACCTTCGGAACTCATATCCGGAATATGAATGTAACCCACCTGGCCGTTTGTAGCTTTGTCGACTTTACGAATGTTGTTTTGCACCCAGGTATAATAATACAGGCTTGATTCGTCGGCAACAGGCACAACCAGAACCTTGCGCCCACCTTCGGCTGGTGTGGCATTTAATGTGAGTTCAACATTTTTACCTGCTTTATTGATCAGCGCTGCATAAATGTCGGGCATTTCCTTTGTCGATTTTCCGTTTACTGAAGTAATATATTCGCCTTTAACAGCACCCACGCCCACTTCGGTGAGCGGCGAATGAAGATCAGAACTCCAGTTGGCGCCCTGCAAAAGGCTGTCGATGCGGAAATAGCCTGAGGCGTCCTTGCTCAGACGTGCTCCCAGTAAGCCCAGGTTAATCTTTTCGACAGGTTTGCGCTCGCCACCGTTGATATATGCATGGCCTACGCTGAGTTCGGCAATCATTTCGCCAATCAGGTAGGTGAGGTCGTTGCGGTTGTTTACATAGGGCAGCATAACTGCATACTTTTCGTGTATTGCTTTCCAGTCGAGGCCATGCATATTGGCCACATAAAAGAAATCGCGCATTTGTCGCCAGGCTTCATCATAAATCTGTTTCCATTCCTGCCGGTTGTCGACCCATATTTTCAGATCGGAGAGGTCGATGGACTTATCAGTGCTTATTTTTGACGAGGGAAGATCGATCATAAAGTACCGGTTTCGTTGCCGCACAAGCATTTTCTTTCCATCCGCGGTAATATCGAAACCCATATCGCTGCCAAGTTCTGATTCTTTCTTCTGTTTCAGATCGTAAACCTTTGCGCTCATTCCTTTATCATTGGATGTGTTATAAAAGATTTTTTCGTCGACAGACCAGATATTCCAGTAGTTCCCGGCTTCAACAGGTATTTCGAGGATGCGCTGCTGAATGCCTTCGATATCAATTTTTACAGGTTTAACGGCAGGTTCGGGAGAGGTTTCCGCTTTTTCGGGTTTCTTGCCTTTTTTATCTTTTTCGGTTGAGGGCGTTTCCTTCGTCTCTTTAGTTGCCTCAATCTTTACCTCGTCGTTGGATGGGGCAAATGGCGAAGGTGTATCTTTTGCCAGGGTTACCAGGTACAATTTCGACATATTCTGGTAGGCGAAATTCCACTCTACGCTGCTGTATATGGGATCGAAAGTACGGTCCGAAGAAAATATAAGATATTTACCATTGCGCGAAAATGTGGGTTCATCTGACGAGAACCATCCATCGGTTATTTCGTAACTTTTCCCATCAGTGGTGTTATAAAGCATGATTTGCTGCATGCTGTTTTCCATCGGGCGGCTGTAAGCAATCCACCGGCTATCAGGCGACCAGTCGAAGCTGCCAAATTCCCAGATTTTTGATTTATCAACCAGCGTAACTGCTTTTGAAGCGATATCGACGTATTGGAGACGCAGCATTTTATCGTTCCACAGAATTTTCTTGCTGTCGGGCGACCAGCGGATGGTGAATTTGTAAGTGTCGGCACCGGTTGTTAGTTTCACCAGAGGTTCGCTGCCATCCTGCTTATGGATATAAATTTCGTATTCACCGCTTGCATCGCTCA
>CAYNVK010000348.1:0-1654 GCA_964400395.1 uncultured Lentimicrobiaceae bacterium
TTCAGTGGCTCAATGCCTGTGGTTGATGGTTCCAAAAGAGTATTTTTTATGTGGGAAATATGTGCTGAGTGCTAAGTGCTGAGTGCTATGTGCTGAGTGCTGTGTGCTAAGTGCTAAGTGCTGGGTGCTGAGTGCTAAGTGCTGAGTGCTAAGTGCTGTGTGCTTTGTGCTGAGTGCTGTGTGCAGTGTGCTGTGTGCTGTGTGCTTTGTGCTTTGTTTGGGAAATTCGTAAATCGTAAATCGTAAATCGTCATTCGTCATTCGTAAATCATTTCCCTTAATGCCTGATGTTTGGTTTGAAAGCTACTTTAAAAGGTTATCAATAAACTTTTGTTTATCGACGATATACCGGGTATGGGTTCCTTTGCCGATGATGCCCGACGAATCTGAGGCTTCAACTTCGAAAACCAGTTTTTTACCTTCGGCCCGGAGCAATTCCGAGCGGCAGGTAACTTCTTCACCGGGCAATGTGGCTTTAAAATGTTTCACTGATACTTCGGTGCCAACCGTAACATACGCTTCGGGTAAAGCCGGGGTCACACTCTCCATGGCGGTTTGCTCCATCAGGGCAATCATGGCAGGTGTTGCGAACACATCAACCGTTCCCGAGCCGTAAGCAGTGGCAGTTTTATCAGCGGTAACGCTTATTTTCATTTCCCCCTTAATACCGGGAGCGAGGTTAAATTCCATAGTGGTGTCAGTCGGCAAAATTCAGGATAAATGTCTGCTTCAGTTCGGGATTAAGGCTTTGCCCCACCGGGCAGGTATTGATGGTATGCCTAATGATGGACTTTTCTTTTTCGGTGTATTTCACGGCCGGAAAATCCATTTCAACAATTACTTCACCCACACGGCGCGGATCGGAAGCCATAATTTTAGTGATCTTTATCGAAGTACCATCCACGTTAAAACCATGTGTACGTGCTGCAATGCCAACCACGGTTATGGCACAGGCGCCCAGCGAGGTAGCCAGCAGATCGGTAGGCGAAAAAGCTTCACCCCGACCCTGGTTGTCCAACGGGGCATCGGTAATAAATGATTGCCCTGATTTTGCATGTGTAGCTTCAGTGCGCAAATCGCCTGTATATAGAACCCTCGAAGTTTCCATGGGGATTTTTTTTAGGGTGCAAAGATATGAAAGATATTGAAGATGATGGAAACAGAATCGGAACAGGGCGTTAGTTTCTGAACGCCAGCAGAACCCCGGGCAGCGTTTGCAAGGTTTCCGCTTAAGCGGAGTAATGATGAGGAACCGTTATCCACCTGATTTTTCAGCATCAAATGCATACAATCAAATTTGGCTTAGCTTTGTTAATATTTTGTTAACTGCCGGTAGCCGTAAGGTTTAACTTCCTAATTTTGAAAATGTGAAGAAAAGGACTTTCTTAATTATCGTTTCCATTACCGGTATTGCCCTGGCAGGTATCATATTCATCCAGTTTTACTGGATCCGAAATGCCATGCTGCTGCACGAAGAACAGTTCGACAGTCGTGTGCGGTTGGCCCTGAAAGGTGCCGTTAACCAGATGTACGAAAACAAGGCCGACACCTGTCCCGAGGGATTGTTTTGCAACCGTGGCTGCATGGAAGAAAATATTTTGCCCGAACACGGAATAAATGTGAGCGCCCTTCGCCCCATCATAAACCGTGAATT
>CAYNVK010000348.1:1754-4451 GCA_964400395.1 uncultured Lentimicrobiaceae bacterium
TGCCCGAACACGGAATAAATGTGAGCGCCCTTCGCCCCATCATAAACCGTGAATTTTCAGAAGCAGGGATAACCCAGTCATATGTTTACGGAATTTATCGGCAAAATGCAGGCAAGACTGAATATATCTCAAAGCCCGGTTTCGAAAAGCAACTCCTCAGGTCATCGCATGTGGCTTCGCTATCCTGCCTTTTTAAAAATGACCAGCTTATGCTGGGTGTTTGGTTTCCGCACGAAAAAAACCTGGCCATGCAGAGTATTTTCTGGTGGCTGTTTGTATGTTTCATGCTGCTGGTAGTGCTGGTATGCGGTTTTATTTTCACCATTTACTCTTTCCTGCGACAGAAACAGATTTCGGAAATGAAGAGTGATTTTGTGAACAACATCACCCACGAGTTTAAAACACCCATAGCAACCATCTCGCTGGCCAGCGAAATGCTGCTCAAGCCATCGGTACTGGCATCCGAAACCCGGGCTAAAAAATACGCGGGAATTATTTACGACGAGAATATCAGGCTTAAAAACCAGGTGGAACATGTGCTGCAACTTGCCTCGCTCGATCGTGGCACTTTTAACCTCGAATTCAAATCCATCGATATCCACCAACTGGTACTAAAAGTATCCGAAAGTTACCAGCTGTTGGTAAAGGAAAGGAACGGTGTGTTAAGGCTGCATCTCGAGGCAGTAAACCACAAGGCTTATGCCGACGAAATGCACATTGAAAATATCATTGTGAACCTGCTCGACAATGCCAACAAATACTCGCCCGAAATGCCTGACATAACCCTCAGCACCTTTAACCGTAATGATCATATTGTAATTGCGGTCGAAGATAAAGGCATAGGCATCAGCAAGGAAAACCAGAAGCGCATTTACCGCAAGTTGTTCCGGGTGCATACCGGCAATGTGCACAATGTGAAAGGCTTCGGGCTGGGGCTGTACTACGTAAAACGCCTGGTCGAAGCCCATAACGGCAGCATTATTCTGCACAGCGAACCGGGCAAAGGCAGTCGTTTCGAAGTTTCGTTACCGCTTGATTATCTGAATCATGTTTCACCTAATTAGCAATGCATTATGAAGACAAAAATATTGTTGGTTGAAGATGATATTAACCTGGGCGATGTGCTCTGCGATTACCTGGAATTACAGGATCACGAAGTTGTGAGGGCCATGGATGGCGTCGAAGGACTTGAGATTTTCAAATCAGGGAGTTTCGATCTGTTGATTCTTGATGTGATGCTTCCGCGAAAAGATGGCTTTACACTGGCTGCCGAAATCCGTGAAAAAAACCCGCAGGTTCCCATCATATTCCTTACGGCACGCGACCGCATGGAAGACAGGGTTAGCGGTTTTAAAGCCGGCTGCGACGACTATATTACCAAACCTTTCAGCAGCGAAGAACTGGAACTGCGCATCGGCGCTATACTTCGGCGGTGCCAGCAGCAGGAAACAAACGGGCAGGCCACACCCGGCAACAACGGAGTGTATGCCCTGGGCAAATACACGTTCGACTCGGCTAACCACGAACTGCGTATCGACGACAAACGCATCGGGCTAACCACCAAAGAAGTGGAACTGCTTCGTGTACTTTATGCCCATAAAAACCAGCTTATAGCCCGCGAGAAAACGCTGAAAGCCGTGTGGGGAAGCGATAACTATTTTATTGGCCGGAGCATGGATGTGTTTATCACCAAACTGCGCAAATACCTGAAAGACGACCCGGATATTTCAATTGTTAATGTACATGGCACCGGGTTCAGGCTCGAGGTAAAAGAATAATGGGTGAAATTCCGAAATACGAAATGTTAGCATGACCATAGAACAACTGCAGCAAACCGTTGATGCGTGGATTAAAACCACCGGTGTGCGTTATTTTAATGAACTTACCAACACTGCCATACTAATGGAAGAAGTGGGCGAAGTGGCCCGCATTATGGCGCGCAGGTATGGCGAACAAAGTGAAAAAGAATCGGATAAAAACGCTGATCTGGCCGACGAACTGGCTGATGTGCTTTTCGTACTGGTTTGCCTGGCCAACCAAACCGGGATTGACCTTACTTCGGCTGTCGAAAAAAACCTACAGAAGAAAACCCTCCGCGATAAAGACAGGCACAGGCTGAATACAAAACTCTGATAAACTGATATTTAATAATATTCGTACTCATAAAAAGTGCTGCCAGCACTAACCTTAACCGGGTAACCTTTCGGGTTATATTCATAACTTGAAGTACTATGCGTATATTTATCAATGCCGGCCGTTTCAATAAATAAGGTAGAACGCGTTTCGGTTATATTATTGGGATTCGAAAAAATTCCCAGAGTGCCCATTTGTTTAAAGATTGTAAAAGGATTGTTTTTATTATCAAAAGTATAAGTAGTTTCACGAACTAATACTGGTCCCGGAACCTCATTATAAAGGTAACTGTACTGACTCTCTTTGATCACATTCCGGTTGTTGTCGTATTCGTATGTATAAAACTGGGTTATAGTATCATTAGGAGTGTGAATATTCCATTTTACAATATAACCGTTTAAATACTCAAAACTGCTTTTCGAGACCAATTCGAACACTCCGTTAATTTTGTGATAATATATTTTCTGTTTCAACAGGCTATCGTGTTCGTATATGTACAAACCATAACCCGTAAAGATTGAGTTTTGGGAGGTCATCAGTTCTTTTCCTTCAGCAGGTGCTGAT
>CAYNVK010000349.1:0-4446 GCA_964400395.1 uncultured Lentimicrobiaceae bacterium
TTTACGATTTACGATGTACGATTTACGATTGGGGTGACTTCCGTCTTCCGTCTTCCGACTTCCGTCTTCCGTCTTCCGACTTCCCTGCCTGCTGACGCAGTCAGGCAGGGGTCTCCGGTCTTCGGTCTTCCGTCTCCGCTCTTCCGTCAATAAAACGCTCCTTCGCTCAACCTTCTCGTCAGTACCAGAACCAAGGCTACAGAATTCAGTTTTAAAATTAAATTCATTAAATTCTTTTTCTATTGCATTGATAATCAAATTTCATTAATTTTACAGCACTACTCTAACTAATTAAAAGTTTTATATCATGGGAAAAGGAGATAAAAAAACACGCCGTGGGAAAATTATCATTGGTTCTAATGGCGTTCGCCGTCCGGCAAACAAACCGAAAGCTTATGTTGCCCCTGAAATGGTAGCTAAACTGAAAAAAACAACCGAAAAACCCAAGGCTGAAGCTAAACCCAAGGTGAAGGTGGCCGAAACTGCTCCTGAAACCGGGCCCGAAACCGTTGTTGCCGAAACCAAAACCGTAAAAAAGACCGTGAAAAAAGTTAAAAGCGCCGGGGATACTGAATAAAATTTCATGTTACCAGGTGCTGCTATTTATGAATGTGAGGGATCAAGGTCTCTCACATTTTTTTTATAGGTATCTCCCCGCTCTTCGAAGTTTTTAAACATGTCGTAACTGGCAGCTGCCGGCGATAACAGGCAGATTTTTCCTGGTTGCGTATGTTCACGGGCAATATCTACAACCTGCCGGTAATCGGTTGCCGTGAAAGTATGTTTATCGTGATGGCCCGATTCATTAAATTCCTTCAACATTCGCCTGCCTGCTTCGCCTACAAAAATGATATTCGATACATCGCTTTGGGTCAGGAATGGATACAACACGCCATATTCAATCCCGCGATCGAAACCACCAAGTATCAGCGTGTCGACAGTTTCAAGCGTTTTTACAGCTTCAATGGTCGCCTCAGGAATAGTTGCAATGGAATCGTTATACCAGACAATGCCGGCAAATGTTCCAACCCGCTCAATGCGATGTGCAAGCCCGTTAAAAGTTTTTACAGCTGTATCAATCTGCGCCGGCGAAACCCCGGCCAGATACGTTGCTGCAGCTGCTGCCATTATATTGTACAGGTTGTGATGCCCTTTCAAAGGCTGCCCGCTGCTTATATTATAAAGTTTAATTTCTGAATTCCCGTACTTCATTTCAATCCATTCGCCATCGATGCACAATGCGGTATCCTGGCCTGCCTGCAGTGAAAACGAAAGTGAATGATGAACCTGTTTTCCCGATTTTTCGATCAGTTGCAAAAGCGTTTCGTTGTCATGGTTATAAATAAAAAAGTCGCCGGCCGACTGGTACCTGCCAATATTGAATTTCGCCGATTTGTAATCTTCGTAAGTATAATAATGATCGAGGTGTTCCTGAAAAAGGTTCAGAAGCACGGCTATATGCGGCGCATGCGAAACATACTCAAGCTGGTGCGACGAAAGCTCCATTACGACCAGCGTTTCCGGTTTTATATCGTTAACACAATCGAAAGGAGGGATCCCGATGTTGCCAACGAGCAGGGTGTTTTTACCGGCATTTTTCAAAATATGATAAATCAGGCTCGAGGTGGTGCTTTTTCCTTTGGTACCGGTAATGCCGATTACCTGACTGCCATAGGCCTGCAGAAAAATATCAGTTTGCGATGATAAAGTAACACGTTTTAAATGGGCAGGTAAGGTGTTTGATGGGATGCCCGGCGATTTTACAGCTATTTCAAAATCATCAATACGGTTCATACAGTCTTTGCCTATGATAAATTTCACATGCTTATCATCCCGAAGTGTATTATCGTTGATTATTTTTTCATTTTCGTCAATAATAGTAAGCTCTTTCGAAGGCAGGACTTTTCGGATGAGTTTATAGGTCGAACGGCCTTCGCGACCAAAGCCCAGTAAAGCGACAGTTTTATGCTCAAAAAGATTTTTTATCAGTTCAATCATTTCATTTTTTGTTTGATGATATCAGCGAAACCGGGCTCGAGAAAATGTTCGGTGTTAAATTCAGCCATCAGATTTTCGGATAGCCTTGTGTTGCAGGGCGAATAGTTGATAGTATTGCTGTAATAGTCGATCAGCAATGGAAGTTTTTTATGCTGGTTTTTAGCAATAAACATATGGAGCGCTGCATTAACCTCGTCAACGGTACCAACGCATTCAAAGGGTTTCACTTCAGCAATTCCGGTCAATTCCTTGAGATAAATCAGCATTTCGGGCATTTCGAACAGGTTTTTCCCGAAGATGTGGATGAGCTCAATGTTGGGTATAAACGGGCTGAGAATGGTAAATGCAAAAAGGCATTTCGGGCAGTTACAGCACCAGCTGTCGGTTTTGCTGCCGGCATTGCAGCTTTTAAAAACAGGGTAGTACTTCACCTGTCGGGCAAACAGGCTGGCTATCTGCAATTCGTTAAGCGGGCGCAGGAAACTGAAGTAGTTAAAGTCGGGCGAAACGTATTTGTTAACATACTCCCTGAAGTTGGATTCGAAAGCGTAACTTTTTGAGTACTGATGATTTACATCCGTTCCGGAAACGGTAGGCTCATTGGCACTCGATTCGTTGGAAAGGGCGATATGCCTGTGGCCCGAAATGGCCGAAACCAGCAAGCTGTAAAAAGCCAGCATGGCCGAAAAAGGCGTATGCCCGTTCAGGAATCCTTTGGCATTTAAATCGAGCAGCAAAGGATCGAGGCGGCGTTTTACTTCTATAAATCCATCGTTTCCGAACCCGGCAATCCGAACACATTCCAGTGTGGCTCCCCTGGGGTTCATAATAAACGGCCTTATTTTCTTTGTGCCAGCGAGCAATTCGAGGGTGACAACCGAGTCTTTTCCTCCGCCAATCGGAACAATAACAGTTTCGTCGAGGCTGATGTTTTGCGGCTTCAGGGTTTCACCTTCCGAAAATATCTGCATAAACGATCCGGAATCAGTGGTTATTCCATTGGTGTAGAAAAATTCACCAAGCCCCTGGTAATAAACGTTTTTCCACCAAAGCACCTGTTCTTCAGTCAACTTGCTGCCTTTAACTATCACCTTGGGCGAACAGGTGGCTTTCCAGTAACTTACCAGCTCAATCATGCCAATCTGGAAAAGCAGGTTTGCAAATAAGGGGCTGTTCAGCATTTCAGCCGTGGGGAAATTAGTATAAAATCTTTTGTTCGGGATGCTGAAGCCCGGCCTGAAAGTAAATTGATTGCCCAGGTTAAATTCGTAGGTAACGTGTAAGCCAACACTATCAATGTTAGCATCGTATCCTGAATATTGCAGAAAAGGGTATTCCTGCCTCAGTTGATTAAACTTTTGCTGCCCTGCGGTTGTTTCAGGTTCACTTGTCATAATGATTTCCGGACGGTAAATAAATGATATTAAAATTCGGCTGTCAAAGATAAAACAATCGTACAATCTGCGGTAAAGTTTTACGTTACTATGATTGGTACGAATGAAGCATTTTGCCAGTAAGTCTTATTTTTAAATCCCGAATATGCTTATCCCTGATCTATTGCCTGCCAGTGGTCGTATACTTATCAGCCAGCCTTCGCTGCACGACAGGTTTTTCAGCAGGTCGGTGGTTATGCTTGCTGAGCATGGCCCCGAAGGAAGTTTTGGTTTTATCGTAAACAAACCGGCAAATGTTAAACTGAGTAAGGTTACTGCCGAGTTTGGCACTTTTGATATGGATTTGTACCTGGGCGGGCCTGTGCATGTCGATAACTTGTTTTATGTGCATTCAAAAGGTGACCTGGTAAAGGATAGCCTCAAAATTATTGATGGTGTTTACTGGGGTGGCGATATGGATGATATCAGGGAACTGATTGCTGCCGGGCGGATTACTGATAAAGATATCCGTTTTTACGCAGGGTATTCAGGCTGGGAACCCAAACAACTCGACCGCGAAATGCATGAAAATTCGTGGATAGTACTTGATGGTAAAAACCGTTATGTCTTCGGTCCGCGCCCAATCGGGTTATGGAAGAATATTGTGCTCACCCTGGGGAAAGATTATGCACCCTGGGTAAATTTCCCGGTTGATCCAACGATGAACTAAACGGGCCATGCTGTAAATTCTGGTTATTTAAATTGCAGGTTTAGTGCTTAGTGCACAGTGCACTGTGCTTTGTGCTCAGTGCACTGTGCACTGTGTTCTGTGCTTTGTGTACGGTATTGCAAGGTCTGTATTTAGTTTAAGCGCCAGATATCACGAATTTTGTTATTCTTTAACATCATACTCCTTCCCCAATCACTAAGCACATAGCACATAGCACATAGCACTCAGCACCCAGTACAAAGCACATAGCACATAGCACTAAGCACATAGCACTCAGTACCCAGCACTCAGTACCCAGCACCCATCACCCATCACTAAGCACATAGCACAAAGCACTAAGCACTA
>CAYNVK010000350.1:0-4442 GCA_964400395.1 uncultured Lentimicrobiaceae bacterium
ATTTCTGAACGCTCAGCTCCAGAGTATTTTTTAGTGCATGCTGCTCGGTAACATCGCGCAAGGTAACAAAGGATGCATTCTGGCCGTTTACCTGCACCGTGGTGGAATTCATTTCGACTGTAATCAGCTTGCCCGTTTTATGGACAAATTTCGCTGTGTAACTCAATGTATTCACTTCCCCTGACATGCGTTTATCGTGTATTCCCAAAACCCGCTCCCTGTCATCAGGAGCCAGCAGTTCAGTAGGATCCATGGCCAGTAACTCATCCATCGTATATCCTATTATATTGCATAATGCCTGGTTAACAAGGGAAAACCTTCGGTTAACTGTTAATGCGACACCATTCAGTGATTTTTCGATCAGGGTACGGTACAATTGTTCGCTTTCCCTGAGCGCAAGTTCCATGTTTTTACGCTCGGTAATATCCTGTTGTATTACTACATACCCTTCAACATTTCCTGATTCATCTTTATATGGAGCAGCAATGGTGTTTGCCCAATAGCTTTCTCCTGTTTTTTGATAGGTAAGCAATTCGCCCTGCCATTTTTCGCCTTTTGCTAGTGCCTGGCCAACGCCTGCACGCGATTCGGGCATTTTGCCTTTGTAAATGGTTTCATTGATATTTTTATGGAGCAAATCTTCGTTGGTATACCCCGAAAGTTTGGTAAACATCGGATTGAGGTACTCGAAATTCATTTTGTTATCCATGATAAATACCGATCCCGGTGCCTGCTCCAGAACAAGCAAAAATTTATTTAATTGCTTATTCTTTTCTTTTAAAGCCCTGTTCGACAGGTAGCTTTCCGCTTCGGCCCTGTTGCGGCTGATAGCAGCATAAGAACCAATAAATAAAGTTGCTGAATACAGGAAAACAATCTTAGCAATTTCATAGTCAATGAGTTGGAATTCTCGCTGAGCAACCAATCCTGCCATAAACATGATAAAAAACACCAGGCTGTGGATAATAAGTTCCCTGTAGTTGAAAGGCACAAGCACAAACCATCCGATCAGGATAAAAAACAGCCCGAACCAGTATGGGCTCTGGCTTGCCCCGGTGAACATGGCAAGCAGCATGCAGAATGTTGTGCCAACATAAAACCCGGCCGTGAGATGCTGTTTGTAAGCCAGATTGCTCTGACGCAGGATGGCTATAAGCAGGTTAAAGGCATACAACACAACAATGGATATTCGCAGCCAGAATAACCTGGGAATGTTGCTCCCAAAATAAAACCTGTCGAACAACTGCCATACCAGCACAATTGCAGCCCCACCCAGGGTTAACAACAACAGGATGTTCTTCAGGTGCTTAGCCTGGCTCTCACGGAAAGCCGGTTCGGCGTTAACTTTATCCAGTTCCTTAAATTTCATTGCCAATATTTTTCGAACTGCCAATTTAATTCATTTTCGTATGCTGTTATACCTTTTCAAAGTCGGTTTTTTAATAACCTCATGCAACCGATCCTCCTCGTTTTATATGGGTGTATTCCGGATCTGATCAGGTTCCGAATGATGTTTATGCACCACACTTTATGGCTGCAAAAATATCTGCTGAACCAGGCGGTAACCATTAAATTACGGTTAATGGCTGATAACCCCAGTTGAATCCCCGAATACAGTGATTGAATCAGGCTGCCATAAAACCAGGCGATACGGAGCCCTTCACAACGCTCAGAATTATGAGTTGGATCAGCTCCGCTTTACATGGCAAATACAACATTAACTTATTGTAAATCTGCGGGCTGTAATTCTTCACAAACATGCTGCACCTAAACCCAACCCGGTAAAAGCGCTATCAGTGCTTACGACATTTTAAAAGGACTGTGAGTATAAATTACTCCGATTGTGCAGATAATCTGACCGTGATCGGCTGCGTTTCATTCAATTGTAATGTATGCGGATTCACCCACCCAAAACCGGCGTTCACCGATTTTAATTCTTCCGTTTGTAACTTCATTTTCAATTTTGTCGTCATAAACTGCAAATCAATTTTTCACGCAAATGGAAAAAGCAGAAGACGTCCTGACTGTTTCCATCAAAAAAAACAATTTTAAACACCCATGAAAAAGACACTACTAGCCTTTTTATTAACCTCAGCCATTCATATACTGCTGATTTCATACAGCAAGGCCGAGAATATAGTTTCCGATCCCAAAGGAGGCACCATCAGCGGACGAATTGTTGATGCCTCCAGCAATCAGCCTATGGAATATGTGAGTGTAGTTTTGTTCCGTGCCACCGACTCAACGCTGGTTACCGGAGCCATTTCGAACCCTGAAGGAAAATTTAAGCTCGACAAAATTTCCACCGGGGCTTACTACCTCAAAATCTCGTTCCTGGGTTTTCAGAATCTGCAAACCGATAAGATTGTAATCAGCGGTAAATCGATGCAAAACGAAATGGGCGATATTAAACTTGCTGCAAATACGGCTGAACTCAGCGGTGTATCGGTGGTGGGCGAGCGTTCGAAGGTGGAATATAAGATCGACAAACGTGTAATCAATGTTGGGCAGGACCTGGTTGCGCAGGGAGGCACCGCGGTTAATGCGCTCGAAAACACGCCTTCGGTGCAGGTTGACGCCCAGGGGAATGTATCGCTGCGCGGAAGCTACGACTATATCGTGTTAATAGATGGGAAACCTTCGGTACTAAAGGGAAGTGAAGCCCTGAAACAGATCAATGCAGCTTCCATCAAGCAAATTGAAGTAATCACAAACCCCTCGGCCAAATACGAAGCCGATGGCAAAGCCGGCATCATAAACATTATCCAGAAAAAAGACAAGATGCAAGGTGTAAGTGGTACCGGCAGCCTTTCGCTGGGAACTAGGGACAAATACTCAGCCAACGGCCTGGTAAATTACCGCAAAAAGAAAGTAAATGTATTTGCCGGTATTGATTTCGCCAAAAACAAGTACGAAACCGACCTCGAAATCAAAACCCTGAATTTCCTCGAAACCGGTACAAGGCACGTGGAAGAAACTGTAACCCAGTACAACAACAACGATAACCTGGGAGGAAAAGCCGGTATTGATTATGATCTGAATGAAAAAAATGCATTCACCTTATCGGGAAACTACGGGGTGCAGGGTTACGATAACGGTGCAGCGGCAAAATACAACAGCTATACCGAAGGCAGCGAGCAAAAAAGCTGGTATTCGAGTAATAACGCTACCGATGTTGCCGGCAGGGTTGCCGGGCTCAACCTCGATTATACCCATAAATTTGGCGAAAACCATTCCCTTTCAGTCTCAAACTATTATTCCTCGTGGGACGGCGCGGATGAGAACCTGCTTACCGAGTATACTACTGACGAAAACTATAACCCGACTGACACAAACTCTTCGCTTACCTACAAAAAGGATAACTTCAATTTCCAGTACAGGTTGAATGTAGATTATAAACGGATGATAAAAACCGGCACACTCGAAGCCGGGTTCCAATACAGGTATGAGTTAAGGAAAGATGATTACGTGTTTAAAAACCTGGATACCGAAACCAACGAGTGGGTCGTAAACCCAATGTATACGTACAAACTTGATTATGATAACGACATTTATTCAGGTTATGTAACTTATTCGGATACCAAATGGGGTATCGGATATATGCTGGGCGTCCGCAGCGAGTATTTTACCCGCACCATCAGTTTCAGCAATGATGAAGTACCTTACGACTACGACAAATTTATGCTTTATCCGAGCATACATCTTACAAAGAGCCTTAAGGAAAAACACCAGTTCCAGTTGAGTTACAGCAGGCGTATTAACCGTCCGCAACCCTGGGTGCTTAATAAAACGCCCGGTTATATTGATCCGTATAATATCTTCCAGGGCAGCCCGGAACTTGAACCTGAATTTACCGATGCTTTTGAGTTCAACTACCGCTTATCGTATAAGATTATGAGCCTGAGCGCGCAAACGTATTACCGTAACACTACCAATTGCTTTAATACACGCCGCACCTTGCAGGATGATGGGGTAATGGTTCATGAGCTCATCAATGCCAACAGCCAGCAATCGTATGGAACTGAGATAGGCTTCAATTTCAATTTCACGAAATGGTGGCAACTGAGTACCAGTGCCAATGTGTATCATTATACACTCGATGCCGATATAAGCAGTGGCGAAACCACCCGCAGCAGCAACTCGTGGGATGGCAGGCTGATCAGCAGTTTCTCTCTTAAAAAAGGAACCAGGCTACAAGGCGTTTTCTATATGCGTGGGCCGCAACTGGATGCACAAGGCGAAAGCGAAGGTTTTTACACGGTGAACCTGGGCGCCAGCCAACAGGTTTTGAAAGGAAAACTGAACCTGGGAGTATCAGCTGAAAACATTTTCAACTCCATTAAATTCGACTATTCAGCTTCAGGTGTAAACTACGACAACACCTATTCAATAGCTGTTGAAGGCCTGGTATTGCGTGTTACCGCTTCGTATACATTTAATAA
>CAYNVK010000351.1:0-4435 GCA_964400395.1 uncultured Lentimicrobiaceae bacterium
GGACGAAATTTCCTGAATCGGAATGTTATTTCCGTATAAATTTACATTCTTAATCCATTATTCAGGGCTTTTTCCCGAAAATCTTTTTATCCAGGCCTTTCTTCTGGCAGTTTCGGATAAATGCAATCAAATTTTGCTTTTCAATCAAAAAAACCCTTTATTTTGTGTTAACTAAAAAACATCTAAAAAACGATTTTCAAGGAGACTTAACAATGCAAAAACTTTTCCCTCTATTCCTGTTATCTTTTTTCCTTCTCACAACGAATACAGTCTTTTCTCAGAAAGACGTTGTCAACAAAATTATCGAAATCGGCAAAACCGATAACCAAACCATGCAGCACCTGGATGTGCTGTGCAATAGGTTTGGCGGGCGACTGATTGGCTCCGATGCGTATGAAAACTCCGCCGAATGGGCGGCTTCCAAATTTAAGGAATGGGGCATGCAGGTGCAGATGGATGAGGCCGGTACGGTGCCGGTTGGTTTTAACCGCGGTCCCTGGTTTGGTAAACTGCTGGCCGAAAACGGCATGGACCTTCATTTTGCCACGCCTTCGTACACCTCCGGAACCAAAGGGCTGCAAACCGGGCATGTGCTGCTCGAGCCCAAATCGCAGGAGGAATTCGATCGCATGAAAGGCAGGCTGAAAGGTGCCTGGGTGCTTATTACCGGGAAAAGTGAAGGCTGGCCTATCGATTTTTCGGATAAGGCAAACCATCACCGTGATTCGCTGATAGCCGCCAATATTGAAATCCGCAAGAAAAACAGCGAAATAGAAGCCGAAAACCGGAAAGCAGGAAATAGCAGCGAGAAAAAAGAACTACTTCCATTGGCCGATGAACCCGCGCTTTTTTACAAACAGATGAAAGACGCCGGAATACTTGGTATTATTCAGTCGGCGCCAGTGCCTATCCGTGTGCTTTACGATCGCAAGAACCTCGACCAGATGACCTTTGAAACGCTTCCAACCGTTCCTGATATAAAACTCGACGAGCACCAGTACACCGTTATTGAACAGATGGCTAAGGAGCGCCGCAATTTTTTCCTCGAATTTGATATCCGTAACCATTTTAAAATGGGCCCGGTAAAATATTATAACGTAATCGGGGTTATTCCCGGCACCAAATACCCGGATGAAATTGTGATGATGAGCGGCCACCTCGATGCCTATGATGTAGCTACTGGTGGCGTGGATGATGGCTCGGGCGCAACGCCCACAATGGAGGCTGCCAGGCTGATTATGAAAGCAGGAGGTAAGCCCAAACGTACCATTATGGTTTGCCTTTGGGCAGGCGAGGAGTTCGGGCTGCTGGGTTCCACCAGCTGGGTGAAACGAAACAACGATAAATTACCCAAAATCTCGAATATGTTTAACCGCGACGGCGGGCCTACCGTGGCCAACAGCCTCAGCGTTCCGGATGCCTGGCGCGACGACATCGAAAAAATTTGTGAGCCGCTGAACCGTATCAATCCCGATTTCCCGTTTACCATCAAGAAACTCGAAGCACGGCCCCGGCCAAAAGCCGCATGGGGAACCGATAGTGGCCCGTTTGCCGTTCAGGGAGTACCAACCATGACTTTCGGCACTGAGGATACCAAGGGTTACAATTTCAATTACGGCGAAATATGGCACACCGAACGCGATTTATACAACAAAAGCATTCCCGAATACCAGGAGCATACTTCGATAGTTACCGCCATTGTTGTGCTTGGTATCGCTAACCTCGACCACTTGCTGGCTAAGGATGTGTATTATGCAACTGAAAAAACTGAAGCGCCAAAGGCCAATTAACCTGTTGCAAGCCCATCAAGGGTTTAAAACCCTTGATGGGCTTACTTCTCGGAATTTTTTATTATTTTCGCTCTAACAGGTTTCGCATCCGGTTTTGGATTAGCGCGTCGTTATTTTCAGTGATAGTGTTTCTTGTTTATTTCAGGTTATGATGGAATTCATCCTACTTTTACAGCACACATTGGTATCATGATCCAGGAAATTCATAATCCCGAGCTGAAACTTGCGTTCGACTTTGTTGAACAAACCAATACCAACCTGTTTCTTACCGGTAAGGCCGGAACCGGCAAAACCACTTTTCTGCGCAACCTCAGGGCGCTTTCGCCCAAGCGTATGATTGTGGTCGCCCCCACGGGTGTTGCAGCCATAAACGCCGGCGGGGTAACCATTCATTCGTTTTTTCAGCTTCATTTCGGGCCGCATGTGCCGGGGCAGGATGTACAGCAGGCAACGCTTGCAGGCGATCACTTAAAATCGGCCCTCGACCGCGTGCAGCGTTTCAGCCGCGAGAAAATAAACATCATGCGCAGCCTCGACCTGCTGGTGATCGACGAAATAAGCATGGTAAGGGCCGATTTGCTCGATGCTATTGATGAAGTACTGCGGCGGTTTAAGGACCACGCAAAGCCTTTTGGGGGCGTTCAGCTGCTCATGATCGGCGACCTTCAGCAGCTGGCACCGGTAGCCAAGGACGATGAGTGGGAACTTCTCCGTCCATACTACGACACCATTTTCTTTTTTGGCAGCCGTGCTTTACAAAAAACAAATTTTGCCACCCTCGAGCTAAAACATATTTACCGCCAAAGCGACGATGTTTTTATCAGCCTGCTGAATAAAGTTCGCGACAATAAAATGGACCTGGAGGCGCTCAATCAACTGAATAAAAGATATATACCCGGCTTTAACCCGGGCAACGACGAGGGGTACATAACGCTTACCACGCATAATTACCAGTCGCAGGCTATTAACGAAGCGAAACTGAAGAAGCTCAGCACACCCCTGCGCCGGTTTAAAGCCAGCATTGAAGGCGATTTCCCGGAGTACAGCTATCCCACTGAACCTGAGCTGCAGCTGAAAGAGGGCGCACAGGTAATGTTTGTAAAAAACGATACTTCCCCCGTTAAGCTCTATTACAATGGTAAAATCGGCCGGATTACCCATATTGACGAGGACATTATTCACGTAAAGTGCGAAGGCGATTATTCCGATATCCCGGTGGACAAAGCCGAATGGGAAAATATAAAATACAGCATAAATCCCGAAACCAAAGAAATTACCGAAACACCTGTGGGCAAGTTCATACAGTACCCGCTCAAGCTTGCCTGGGCTATTACCATTCATAAAAGCCAGGGTTTAACTTTCGAAAAAGCAATTATAGATGCCAACGCGGCCTTTGCGCACGGGCAGGTTTACGTTGCCTTGAGCCGTTGCAAAACCCTCGAGGGCATGGTGCTGAGCTCTACCATTTCGCAGGAATGCATAAAAAGCGATGTAAGTGTAAAAGGCTTTTCGGAACAGGCCGAGCAAAACCAGCCCGGCGAAAAAGAGCTTCTGGCTTCACGGATTGCTTACCAGCAAACGCTGCTGGCCGAACTGCTCGATTTTTCGCTGATACAGCGCAGGTTTTTTCAATGCCAGAAACTGATCAAAGAAAACGCCAATGTACTGCTTCCTGCTCTGGCCGAAGCATTTATGGCAATGCATCATGCAATCACCACTGAGCTTATCGGCGTATCGGATAAATTTAAGCCACAGGTCGGGCAGTTACTGGCAGTAAATCCAATGATCGAAGGCCACGAAGCGCTCCGGGAACGGGTTAAAAAGGCCGCTGCTTATTTTGCCGAAAAAACTGACCTTCATGTTTGCCAGGTACTGCGGGATACCGAAATTGAAACGGATAACAAGGAAGTCCGCAAACAACTGAGAGAAGCTTTTGAAAATTTATACCAGGAGGCATATGTAAAAACAGCTTGTTTCAAAGCCTGTATGGATGGGTTTACAGTAAAAAATTACCTGGGCGCCAAGGCCAAAGCGGCGATCGAAAAAATTCAGCTGAAACCGGAAGCAAAACCAAAGCTGGCCGGTGTTCAGGGTGGTACATCGCATTCAGCCCTCTTGCAGGAACTGAAAAACTGGCGTGCCACTATGGCTGAGGAACAAGATCAGCTGCTCTATATGGTGTTGCCGCAAAAAACCATGTACGACCTGGCCGAATATATGCCGGTTACACTCCGGGAACTAAGGGGGATCAAAGGCATGGGCAAAAAGAAAATTGAAAAATACGGAACTGATCTCATCAATATTATTCGGAACCATTTGCAGGTAAGCCACCTGGATAAAATTGCAGAGGAATTGCCTGAAACAGATGCCGGACCTGACGAAGATTTACCAACACGAAAACCCAAAAAGGAAAAAGGACAAACCCAGCGCCTGAGTTTTGAAATGTTTAAACAGGGAAAAACTATCGACGAAATTGCCAGTGAACGATCCCTGTCAGTCACCACCATCGAAAGCCACCTGGCCCGGTACGTGGCTGCCGGTCATTTACAGATTGAGCAGTTTGTAACCGACGAAAAACTCAGGGTTATTTCAGCGTTTTTCCTGGAAACAGGCAGCAAATCCTTATCCGAAGCCCGCGAGGTGCT